>CAZUFR010000078.1:0-4099 GCA_964619655.1 uncultured Syntrophomonas sp.
CCACCACCAGAAAGACCTCCTTTAACCATATAAAACTAGTATTACCGCCTTACCTGCAAATATGAGAATAGATACCTAACCATACAACTTCAGTTGGAAAGGATTTCGGCCAGACCTTCTAGAATTTTTCATAATATAGTACAGTTATAGACAAAGATTCATTTTTCAGGCTTTTCGGAGGGTTAGGATGGAACTTACAGGCTTCGCCTGGAAACTGGCGGATATAATATTTATCATTAACATATTCCTGGTAGCCATAGTGGTAGTATTTGAGCGCCGTAATCCGGTTGCCACTGTAGCCTGGATATTATTACTGGTGTTTGTACCTTTGTTGGGCTTTCTTATGTATATATTTCTGGGCCAGAACTTGCAGCGCAAAAAACTATTCTACTTAAAAGAAGAGGAAGAACACGAACTTTTAAGTTTACTGGCGGGGCAGGATGTCAGTTTGCAAAAAAACACCCTTCATTTTAATGACCCCCGCACCCGGGAATATCTGGACCTGGTTTATCTGCAAATGGTTAGCAATTATTCCTTATTAACTCAGGATAATAAGGTGGAAGTCTTTCATGAGGGAGAGGAACTATTTAACCGCATACTATCCAGTTTAAAAAAGGCCCAACATTATATTCATATGGAGTATTTTATTATACGTAATGATTCCCTGGGCCAACATATAATGAACATTCTCGCAGAGAAGGCCCGGCAGGGGGTAGAGGTTAAACTTCTCTATGATGGCATGGGCTCTATACGGTTGTCCCCACGCTTTTTTAGAAAACTACATGAGGCCGGCGGCCGCAGTGCTGCCTTCTTCCCGCCTTTTTTACCCTATATAAACGTGCGCGTAAACTACCGCAACCATCGCAAGATCCTTATTATAGATGGCGATGAAGCCTATGTCGGAGGGTTTAATGTAGGTGATGAATACATTGGGGTGTCCCCTCGTTTTGGCTACTGGCGTGACATACATCTGAATATCAGGGGTAGTGCCATTGACAGCCTGGAAATGAGATTCCTGCTGGATTGGCGCTTTGCCGCCCGTGACCCCCTGTCAGAAACGGACTTCTATTTTCCTACCCGTAAGCCGGAAGGGAGCAGTGCATTACAAATTGTATCCAGCGGACCGGATATGAATTATCCCGCTATAAAAAACGGCTATCTTAAGCTTATCAATAAGGCTAAACGCAATGTATATATAGAAACTCCTTACCTTATACCTGACGACAGTATACTGGAAGCTTTAAAAATTGCTGCCCTCTCTGGAGTAGACGTACGTTTGATGATTCCCTACAAACCGGATCATTTCTATGTTCACTGGGCTTCCCTTTCTTATGTCGGGGAACTGCTGGAGGCGGGCGTTCGTTGTTACCAGTACCAAAAGGGATTTCTGCACAGTAAAATGGTTTGTACTGATGGCTTTGCCAGTTCCGTAGGAACCGCCAACCTGGATATCAGGAGTTTCGAACTTAATTTCGAAGTAAATGCCTTTATTTATGACGAGGAAATTGGCCGCCAACTGGAAGAAAACTTTTTATCAACTCTTGAGGATTGTATTGAAATTACCCGTGAAGCCTATGCCGCGCGGCCAATGCGGGTTCGTTTCAAGGAAGGTCTGTTCCGTCTGCTTTCGCCTATACTCTAGGTGCCAGGCACCGGACTTATTGCCCCTAACCCCTAACCTCTTACACATAGGTTACAAGGATTTCCATCTTATATGGCGAATACTGTTATAAAGATCAGCATTTACCATGCCAGAAGGGGTGTTTGACTTGCCAGAGCCTAAAGGTCGAATGAATGTAATGATTGAGCAGGTGGTGATAGTGAAAAACTACCTGGCCGAGCAGCCTAACCAGACTGAGAAACAGTTAATGGAGGCTCTCGGTTTCAAGAAAAACACTTTGTATCGTTTGCTCTCTAATCTGGCCAATGACCCGATGATATGTGTTGATGGTAAGTTTCCCGTGCTATCGCGGGGGCGGCAGTTAAGCCTTAGAGCAGTTGAAAACTACCTGAATAAATTAGAAAAAGACCGGGGCGAAGGGCCTAAACCTGCGGAGCGGTTACTTTACCTGTATATTAACCTGCACAATTCCATTCCTTTCGGTGGGTTAAGCATGAATGAAATCAAACGGGGTTATGAGGAACTGATTGAGAAAAGTGGCGGCAAGAGTCCTTCCGAGGTGGCTTTAAAACGGATGATTTTCCGTGACCTGGTTGAGTTAGAGGGAATCGGTATTAATATTCAACGGCCTTCTACGGGAAGTCCCAAGTACTGTTTAGCAGAACGTTATCTGCCCAAACTTAGTCCTGACAGTGCCGCGGCAGTTTATGTAAGCATGCTGCTGTATGAAAATACTTTATTGGATAAGGCTACCACCTGTGCCAAAAATGAAATTGAAAAGACTTTCCTTAAGAATGCTGGCATGAAATCGGGGCTTTTATCGGAACGGATATATGTTATAGGAGACACCCTCTCCCATCCGGAAGAATTTGGTGATACGCTAGGAAAATTAGTACGGGCTGTAATTGAGGGTTTTGAGCAAAAGATTTCCTATGCCAAGGTGAATGGGGAGGTTTCTGAGCGGATTATTAGGCCGGTAGGCATAGTTAGTAAGCGTAATGTGTGGTATGTAATAGCCTATGCACCGGAGCGTAAGGATTATCGAACCTTCCGGGTGGATCAGATTGTTTCTATAGTTAACTACGAGAACAATACTTTTAAATATCCGAAGGGATTTAGTATTGCCAACCATATCGGTGATAGCTGGGGAGTTTACTGTAATGATCCGGTCAGAAAGGTGCAGCTTAAATTCTCCCGGGCAGTAGCCAACCGGGTTAAGAATTTGCGTTATCATCACAGTCAGGAAATTATTGAGGAGGGCCGGGATGGCTCTTTAATAGTAGAATTTGAAGCCTGCGGTTTTAAGGAATTACAGACCTGGATTTTACAGTGGGGGCCAGAGGTAGAAGTTCTTGAACCGCTTGACCTCCGCGAGCAGGTTAGGGAGCGGGCGCGGCAGGTAGTACAGCTGTACGGCCGCCGCAGGAAAAAAACATAAGCATTATTTTGCTCGTAACTGATAAGTGTTCCAAGGCAAATCCTCTGGTCTATCATTCTCTACCAGCTTAACCAGGGTTTCGGGTCCCCGAAAAATTCCGTCACCTTTAAAATTCTGGCCCATCAAGACTACCGGCATTAAAGGGAAATACCGGGAAAAAACCTTGACTGCTTCTGCTGATAGCCTGTTATCATTTAGTACATCGCGTTTGACGATAACTACTACAAAGGTATACTCATCTTTTTGCACTATAGCTGCGGTAAATTCCGCCAAAGCGAATTCTCCTTTCAACCCGGGACCATAGTCCATGACAGGTAAAATTTACTCATAGCTATATTTTATGGTAATTGAAAAATATAGACAAGGCATTTAAGCTAAATAGAATCTTAACGATATTAGTAAATATTTCGCAGGAGAACCGAAATTATTGTAGAATATAACTGAATAAGGGAAATTAGTAATAGGACTAACCATAACTTTATATAAGAAATTAACCACGAAGGTTACAGCGGGCCAGAAGGCAGCGCTATTTCTTTGTGTCTTTTTTTCGTGTTCTATTTTCACTTATAGGGTGTGTTATACTAATGGCAGTTAAAAGGAAAAATGGAGGTAAAGGGTTGCGAATAGCGGTAGTTGATGGTCAGGGAGGCGGAATTGGACGAGTCATAGTGGAGAAGCTGCGTAAGGAAATGGGCGATTCCTGTGAAATTATTGGACTGGGGACTAATTCCATAGCTACATCCTTGATGCTAAAAGCTGGTGCCAATGAGGGGGCAACCGGAGAAAATGCAGTTATAAAAAGCGTGGCCGGGGCTGAGGTTATTGCTGGTTCTCTAGCTATACTGGCAGCAAATTCTTATCTGGGAGAACTAACTCCGGCAATGGCGGAGGCTATTGCTTCCAGTAGGGCTATTAAGCTGCTTATCCCGCTCAATCGTTATAATATAGAAGTACCTGGTACTATTGATGAACCACTGCCCATCCAGGTTGATCACCTGGTCGCCCGGATAAGGCAATTTTATAACCAGACATAGGTGACA
>CAZUFR010000078.1:4199-6065 GCA_964619655.1 uncultured Syntrophomonas sp.
GGTTGATCACCTGGTCGCCCGGATAAGGCAATTTTATAACCAGACATAGGTGACACAGGAACCGTCCCCTGTCACCTATCTATTAATTGGAAAGGTGAGAATAATATGTGCAAAAACATGCCGCCACTGGAACTGGCTATCCAGTTTCACGGTCACATTTGTCCCGGTCTTTTAATTGGGGTAAGAGCTGCCGAGTTTGCCCAGAAGCATCTGGATGTATCCCCGGATTATGATGAAGAATTACTAGCTATTGTAGAGACTGATTCCTGCGGTGTAGACGCCATTCAGGCCATACTGGGCTGTACTTTTGGTAAGGGCAATCTAATATTTAATGACTATGGGAAAAATGTATACACTGTTGCCAGCCGGGATAAGAACAGGGCGGTTCGTATAGCTCAGAAATATGGGGCTACTTCTTTTAGAGAGTCGGAACGTTTCCGCCAGTTAAACCGCAAGGAAGCCTTAAACGAAGAAGAAGCAGCGGAAAAGGAAAACTTGATCGGGGTTCTTTTTGAAAAAATTATGACCATGCCCTTGGAGGACCTTTTTACCTGGGAGGATGTCGAACTTAAAATGCCAGGTAAAGCTCAGATACATGGTACCCGGCAATGTGCTGCCTGTGGTGAAGGGGTTATGGAAACTCGGACTCGGCAGACGGAAACCGGAATTCTGTGTATACCCTGTTACAATAAGCGCGGAGGTGAAGCTTAATGTGTGAAGCCAATGTCTATATTGACCGTGGCGGTGGCGAAGAACTGTTAATGGAGAAAGTGGATCGCATTATTCCCGGAGAAGAAAATAACATCTTTATGGAGAGTATTTTTGGCGAGCGCAGGGTAGTTAAGGCCCGTATACGGGAAATGGAACTGGTGCACCACCGGATTATACTGGAGGAGGTTAAGGAAGCAGCCACGGTACGGGAGCTGGAAATTTGGCTGGAACCTGATACCGACCATGGCCATTTCCATGAGGGTGAAGAAGTAAGCTTGAAATTACTTAAGGGCTACAATATGAAGGTTGACTCTACAGCAAGTTTGCAGAACATTAAGGCTTTTGTTGTAACTGATGGCGATAAGCGTGAACTCCATTTACATGAACACGACGAGTCCAAAAATCTTATTCTGGGTCAGGAAACTGACGGACTAATCCAGATTTATGTAAATGAAGAGGATAAGCTTTATGCCAAATTGATAGTTGAAATAGGACATCACCACCACCATGGGCTAGAACCGCTGGGTTTACCCCTTGAGATTGTCCCCAGCAATTACAGCCATGCCCGTATGGGTGAGAACTATGAAATTCAGGTACTAAAAGACGGGGAACCGCTGACCGGTGCAGAGGTTAGAGCTACCTATTCCGGAACCCAAAACCGGGATTATCCCCATCATTTGACTACTGACAGCGAAGGTAAAACCAGGTTGTATCTTACTGCCCGGGGTAATTATCTGTTTACCGTTAGTCATGATGGCATCACCAGTACCTTTACTTTGATGAAGAGTTTCTAGGGTGACACAGGAACCGCGTGTTGATGAGTACTGCCATGTATATGGAGAAGGGCAACACGTTCATCGCTATGTTCATAATCGAACAGAAAATAGGCTGAACAAAGTTTTCTTGTAAATCACGCCGAATTTATATTGGATTAGTTGTCTAGAGTGAGGAGTAAGGGGTGAGGCGTGGTAAATGCTTTAGGCTTGTCAAAAAAGGGAAGATACAATAAGATAGATGAAACAAGCTAAAAAAATTATGCGTATTTTGTAGGATTTTTTAAATTCATATAGAATGTATATTGTTGTGATAGTATGTAAGGATGTCAAGGAATGACAGTCTACAGTAGGAATATTAGTTAATTGGCAAGGGAGAGGC
>CAZUFR010000079.1:0-6056 GCA_964619655.1 uncultured Syntrophomonas sp.
CATGGCCTACCATCCTCCCCCTTTAGTTCTTTTCAAAAGATAGACAAAGAAGGGGCCTCCCACCAGAGCGGTAAGAATCCCCAGCGGTAGTTCCGATCCGGTCAGCATTCGTCCCAGGTTGTCCACCAGGATAAGAAAACAGGCTCCCAGGGACAAACTGGTGGGTATCAATACCCGGTTATCATTGCCCACCAGCATGCGCCCGATATGAGGCATGACCAATCCTACCCAGCCAATAATGCCGCTAACGCAAACTGCCCCAGCAGTAGCCATGCTAGCACAGGCAATAACAATGCCTTTGTTAATAACCGGGTTTATGCCCAGGGACTGGGCTTCTTTATCTCCCATGGACATGACATTTATCCGCCATCTAATGGCCAGTATTCCGCAAATGCCAATTAGCATGGGAATGCCGGCTATGGCTATATCCTGATAACGGGCCGAGGCCAAACTGCCCATGAGCCAAAAAACAATGGCCGGCAACTGGTCCATGGGGTCAGCAACATATTTGGTCAGGGATATGAGCGCGGAAAAAACCGAGGAAACAATGACCCCGCCCAGAACCAGCATTATAGTAGGGGTAGCATTATATACCCGGGCAATAAGGTAACTTAGTATTACCGCCAGGATGCCGAAAGCAAAGGCGAATATGTAAGTCGGGGCAATAGCGTTGAACAGGATAATGGCCAGAGCGGCTCCAAATCCAGCCCCGGAACTGACCCCCAGAATCCCGGAATTCACCAGAGGATTACGAAATATTCCCTGGAAAGCAGCACCGCTGATAGAGAGGCAACCACCCACCAAAGCCCCCAGGATAGCCCGGGGCAAGCGAATGTCCCATACTACAGTTTGACATATATCGGGCAGGCTGCAGGGAGTCCCGCTTATTTTGCACCACAATATGTAGATAACATCGGAGACTGATACCGGATACCGACCCAGGAAAAGGGATACAAAAACAAAACCCAGAGGTGCAACTACCAGCAGCAGGTAGGTTAATCTCCTTTTGCGGGTATTGCCCGCCAAGTAATTTTCGCTCATAACCAATACCTGCAAATGGAGAAATTAACCGAATACAGTAGCAAATCAATGCTGACATCTATTTTATTTATCTGCTTTATCATACCCTTACTTCTTTCTTGTCTTGATGTAAATGCATAAACCAGCGCTCCTGTCCCAAAGTTCCATTTTATTTTTTGCGCCGAACATAAGCATAACCTGCTACTCCTGCTACTATAACCACTATTAAGATAATAACCGGAAGGCTGCTTTTCTCTTTATCCGTTGAATGTTTTGGTGGGCTATCCGTTGTTTTTTCATTACTGCCGGTAACCGCAGTTTCAGGACTTTCCTTACCATTACCGGTAGAAAAATTAATCTTTAGCTCTTTACTCAGAGCCACTCCACCTTTTGACTGAAATTCAGGGGCTACCTTGATGCTGTATTTCTTATCCGGCTGCAAGCCTTCAACGGGCGCAATTACAACGTCTCTTTTAAATTCAGGCTCGACCTGATCATCAGCCATTACCACTTCAATCTCTACCGGTTCATTATCAGCAAACAAGCTGAAACATTTCAGGTTACCATCCTTGACCATCATGTTAATAACATTTTTACTAAACGAAAGCCTTATTTCGGTATCAAGGGCTACTCCTTTTTCTCCATCCCCGGGAGTAGAGGATACCAGTTCCAGAGGCTCGCCTTTGCCCCCGCCACTGCCGTCACCGTTACCTCCTGTAGCTGATTCACCTTTATCTCCTGTGACTGATTCACCTTTGCTGCTACTCTTATCCGGGTTAACACTACCGTCGGGAGAGTTGGTGGTAGTACCTGAGTTTTGCTGGATACCGGCACCGATAATAGTTGTCGCCTCACTGGTGGCAAACTGCCAGCTATAGGTCTTATTCAAGGTATTGCCATTATTAGCTTCATATTTTGGACCTATGGTAAGGATATAGTTTGTTGAGGGCTTCAGTACGTTGCTCTTCAGGGTCATCTCGACCCGGCGTATCTTGGGTTCCGGCTTTCTCCCCAGTTTGGTATATTTAAAATCTCCGGCTTTTATGGTAGTACCGTTAAAATTTTGGAAATCAGAGGGTTGCCCTCTATCCAGTTTGACCTCTACATTCTCATCAACATTAAACAGGGTAACTTGAAAGAGATTATTCTCCAGGGTGCGATCCATGCCATTGGAAAAATCCCACCTAAAATATGCTTTCGCCGGGTCAACCAATTTTTCCAGCTTATAGCTAATACTGGTGCTATTCGAACTGATAACCTGGCAGTCCGGTACTGAAAGGGTAAGGGAAAAAGGGTCTTCAGGTCCCGCTTGAGCTGGGACCAACCCTGATAAAAGAAACACCAGAGAAAAAAGTAGCATCAAAGTAATTATTAATCCAGAATTTCTGCGGAATAAAAACTTAGTTGGCATAGCCTCATCCTCCTAAAAACAATTCCCAATTCTAATCCTCCCGCTCAATATGCTCCCTTTTTAACCTCCTTCTCTGCTCAAACTATAATAATATTTGCTCTAATCCGCTCCTGACTTTGCGTTTATATGACTACCTTCCAAACTTGCAGTAAGACCAGGGAAGTAGAGAACATAGTCAGAAGGCTGATGTGCGATATTGGTAACCTTAATTCGCAAAGAACCATTTTCGTTTACATACTGCCGCGCATTGTTAAGTAAACTGCCTGCAGGATTACATCCCACCTCATCCCAATCACCGCTTACCAGGTTATATACTTTTATGCTCAAGGCCTCCTGCATCCGGTAATCAACTCCCGGCACACAAATCCGGACTTCATCAAAATTACAGTCATGCGGTGAAAAGGGCAAATCCAGTTGAAATAGCAGTTGCGATTGCTCCAGGTTATAACCCCATTCATCAGGTCGGCAATCGGGGCCCTCTATAGCTACCACACGCGCATTTACAATCCCGGGAGGTACAGAGATTTTGCCTGCAGCATCACTGTTTTTTAATAACAGCGGAGCAGCAAAAGCGGTAAAAGCATACCTGTTTTCGGTTTTATTCTCATAGAAAGTCCCCTTTACCGCTTCCTGTGAATATCCCACCAGGAGCAGGCTGTTATCAAGAAAATCATAAGACTGAGCAACCATAGCCGTCAGCTGTTTCTTTATTTCTTTGTCTCTTAAGCCAATACTTCTGTCCTGCTGAGGCCAGCTGACCGGATAATTCTCTTCCAGCCTTTTAAACGTTTGCCGGGCTGTGCCCTTTTGCCCGTAAATATATGGAGAAAAATCAATGGGGACGGATTCTCCCATTTCCAACTTTCCTATGTATTGATAGTTATAACGGCTGATAACAGCGCAATCATTTAAACGGTAACCGGTAAGGTTTTTTATCGTACCGTTTACTTTTCCATTTACCAACTGCAGGTTACTACCAATGGAACCAGACTGGTAAAGAGGGGCTTCACTGCGAATGCACCGCATTGACCAGCGGGTAGTATCATCGAACTTTACCCGGATATCCTTGCCCTGTTCCACCACCGCTGCAAGTGATGGCTCTTTGGCAGTGCTGTTGGTCATAGCGCTTCCCTGCCCGCCAATATCAATCGGTAAAAGGCTGACCAAACTATTACCGGGCAGGTCAGTGGAAAAATTACTCTGGGTGGGAGCAAAAGCACCCATAATAGAATTTACCCGGGCATAGTCATTATTGGCTTCCAGCCTGACCAGAGAAATAATACTGGTATAGGCATTCCAGCCTTTTCCTTTGAATCCGTATAAATAAGTAAAGGAAAATAATAAAACCGCCAGCAGAGGAATAACGGCCCAGCCCCATTCCCTGCGGTCAAACCTTTTTAATATCAGATAAGCTCCCGGTCCCAGTATCACTATGTAAATCAAAAATATAATTGCCAACCAGCCGAAAGCCGGCAGGTCGGAGGCAGGCATAGTGGACAGGGCGGTTCCCAGGGTGTTACCGGTTTCATTCATATCACGGGTCAATACAAGTGGCGAAGATTCAGCCTCATTCAGCAAATACTGCCACAAGTTCATCCCATCTATCCCGATAGCTCCATCATGACCCAGGTGATAGATGCTTCCTCGGCCCAGTTGCTGGTGATATAGCGTGTTACCTTGTATCACCAACTCTTTAGCATTTGCAGCTAGCTCATTATTACCAGCTCCAGGTAAAACGGAGGAATCGTATCTTTCTCCCCCCTGGACCAGGATTCCCCCTCTTTTAACCCACTCACTTATGGCGTGAGACTTCTGCTCTGACAAGCGGTTTAAAGGATAATCGTAAAAAACCAGGACACTGATATTATCTAGAAGCAGCTCATTTACCGTTAAACTATCTTCCTGTAAATAGGCGACACTGGTTCTTCGACCTGAACCAGGTAATCTTATCTCCTCCAGATAATCCAGATCGATCACACTCCGACCGAGCACTCCGACCAGCAAATTATCATCAATATAGAACATCCTTAGCCTGGATTCAGCCAGCAGTTTTTTTTCTGGTTCAGATACCAGTTTAACCGTATAGTCCTGCTCGGCATTTACCGGTATATACATATCAATGGCTTTCTTACTACCTGAAGCCAGTACCGCAGATTTTCTGTATAAAACCTGCTTCTCGCCTATAAGCGTACTTATCTCCAAATAAGCGGTGATTCCCGGACCATTGTTCTCCACTATTACCTGTACCGGGGTAAACTTGCCGCTGCGAGCATAGCCGCCAAAGCCGGCTTTCACCTTCATCTGTAATCCATCATCAGCATACAACGGTAGAGCCAAATAATCTAAAAATATTGTGCTCAGGAAACAAAATAAGGCAAGGCAACCCAACTTTGACCATTTTTTTATCCTGGCATCTTCTCTCTGAACGAACAACTTCATAAGTCTTATCAAATTTCCTTTTCACTGGTTTGTTCTTATTTCTTTATTAACCACCCATGGCCGGAGGCCATACCCCCGCACTCAGCTCCGTTTTTCGCCGGGTTAATGGTAGACGCGAGCGATATCCAGCCGGTAGCGCAGGGCCATTGATTTTTGCAAAATCGGAAATTGCATACCTTCGTCCACGCTTATCACCCCGATTTGACCTGTACCTTCCTTATTAACACCTATATATACTGCTATAATGTCTTCAGAGTTAGTTACCCGGTCACAAGAACCTTCCATTTGAAAAATTCTGGTCAGCTTTTGAGGCTCCTTCTCGCCCACAAATATTACCGGAATTCCTTCATTGATTAATTCTTTAAGTTTAGCCTGGCATGCTCCCTGCAAAACACTTTGCCTGTAATCCGGGAAAATCCATACCGCATCCACCGTGCTGGCAGAGAGGTAATCAATCTCATCCAAGTCCTGAATCCAACCGGTAAAGGGCTGATTATTATACTGCTGTATGATTTGACTGTTTCCCCCGATAAAAGCCACTCGCATCGCATTGGTGGGCGGGATTTGCTGCCCCCGGTTATCCCAAAATTCCGGATAGACCTCATCTCTTCCAGCCGGAATTTTAGCTAAAATAACCTGGTTGGTTACCACCTGCTCACAGGCGAAATCATTACCCCGCAATGTTATTTTGCTAACCCGGGGGTCCTTGCAAAGCCCATAAAAAATACCGTCGTCATGTCGTCCACAATCTGCCGGATAGAAGCCAATATATTTGACTTCAAATTCCGCACCCCGGCTTAGAGCTATTCCCCCCGGTTTTTTTTCCACCAGTCGCATCCCCAGGATATAGCGTTTATCACTTAATAACTCTTTCCGGGCCTCTTTAAGCTGGTAATCTACTTTGAATACCAGATAAGTTTTATTATCCAGCTCCCGTACATCCAATACTTCGAGGCTACAGGCTTTTACCTGCTCTTTTTTAATATGGCGGCTGCAACTTAGAATGTCAGATAGTTGTTTTTCCAGTTGTACTTTTGCCAGTTTCTCTATCTCTGCAGCTTCCAGATTGGGAGGAGAATAATGATAGTAATCTATTACCATCAACACTGCGATTAATGCTATAACAATGCTCAAGCAAATTTTCCAATTACTCATGTATTCCCTTCCCCTTAAATTAAAACTATGC
>CAZUFR010000080.1:0-2606 GCA_964619655.1 uncultured Syntrophomonas sp.
GGATATCCTGCGTTTGCAGGAATTCCCGGCGTCAGAACTTCAAGATAAGACCATAAAAAAAATCCGTCGCCGCGGAAAATTTTTTATTTTTGAACTGGACCATAACCTTAATCTCATATTTCACCTGGGTATGAGCGGCCGTTTTTATATGCTGACCGCAGCCGAAGAACCGGTAGAGAAACATATTCATGTAATTGTGCATCTTAATAACGGCATTAACCTGGTTTACCAGGATCCTCGCCGTTTTGGCGGAGTGTGGCTGATAAGAGACCGGGATCGCTTTTTCCATCACATGGGAAGGGAACCCTTATCTCCCGGGTTTACTGCAGCCTACCTGGAAGATATTTTTAAGCAGCGTAAAGCCCCGGTGAAGAACCTGCTATTAAATCAGAATCTTATCAGTGGTATTGGTAACATTTATGCTGATGAATCGCTATTTGCTGCCGGCATTCGCCCGGACCGCTCGGCAGCATCACTATCCCGGCAGGAGATTAAGAAACTGCACCGATCTATAAGAAAAGTTTTGCGCCAGGGAATTGAGCTACGGGGTACTACCTTTCGCGATTACCGGGATGCATTCAATGAAAGCGGTGGTTTTCAGAATTACCTTAAAGTTTACGGGAGGCATAATCAGCCTTGCCCCCAGTGTGACAAACTTATTGAGCGTATCCGTATAGGTGGGCGCAGTACCCACTTTTGTTCCAACTGCCAGCGCTAAAAGCCGGGTAACACTTTGATACTTTTGTCCATATAGTAGATTGAACCTGCTAATAATGGATAGGAGTGTTGCCCATGGACTACCTGACTATAGCCTTATTTGCTTTGGCAGTAAGTGCAGACGGTTTTGCGGTAGGGATGGCTTACGGTATATGTAAGATCAGGATACCCTTCTTCTCCCTCCTGGTAATATCCCTGGCCTCGGCTCTGGCGGTAAGCTTATCCATGCTCTGTGGCAAAGGCCTGGCGGAATTACTATCGCCCCAAATGTCCTCCTATGTAGGTGCTATTATAATCCTGGGCCTGGGGGTTTACTTTCTCCTTATGGCGGGTAAAAATAAAATCAACTCCCTGGAAAATGATCAGGAAAAACCAATCTTAGCATTTAGTATAAAACCTCTTGGAATAATTGTGCAGATACTTAAACAACCCTCCCAGGCCGACTTCGACTGTTCCGGGGAAATAAGCACCAGTGAGGCCTTTTTCCTGGGATTGGCCCTGGCTATGGATGCCCTGGGGGCAGGAATAGGAATTGCTATGACCGGAAGCAATATTTTATATACTGCCATATGTGTTGGTATGTTAAAATTTATATTAGTTAATAGCGGAATTTTCCTGGGGAGTAAAATCAATGCCATAAAGCTAAAAGCTGTTACAGCTCTGGTTCCCGGTCTGGTTTTCATTACTATCGGTATCATAGAAATATTATAAAGGTGATTAGTGTGAAGATAATTGGCTTGACAGGTGGTATAGCTACTGGTAAAAGCATTGTATCCTCAGTTTTCAAGGAACTGGGAGCCATTATACTTGATGCTGATGTGATAGCCCGGTTGGTGGTTTTATCTCATCAACCGGCCTGGGAAGATATTGTAGAGTATTTTGGCCCGGAGGTCGTAAATGAGGACGAGAGTCTTGACCGTGCTAAAATTGGGGAGATTGTTTATAATAATCCTGACTCTCTAAAAGAACTTAATCGTTTCACCCATCCCCGTATCATGCAATACTATAAAGATGAACTTCGCAGGATTAAACTAGAACAGCCGGATGCCATTGTTGTCCTGGAGGTTCCACTACTGTATGAGACTAATATGGATAAACTGTGTCAGCAGGTGGTAGTAGTCTACGTAGATCGTGAAACCCAGATAAAACGGTTGATGAAACGGGATAATATGAGTTACGCAGATGCGGTCAGGCGGGTGGACGCTCAGATGCCGATGGAGGAGAAGGTTCGGCGGGCGGATTTCGTAATTGATAACCGGGGTAGCATAGTGGAAACAAAAGAAAAATCCACCAGATATTACAACGAAATTTTAACCAAGGCTTAAATACAATGTAATAATAGGATTATAGCCGGAGGTTTTCATATTGAAATATAGCAAAAGAAATTTTTCTAAAATAATGTGGCTAAGTATCCTAATATTTTTGGCCATAGTTTTGACCTTTCCCCGGTGGATAAGCATATTTTATCCTCAGCCCCACAGTAACCTGGTCTTTTCGGCATCATACCAGTGTGATGTTGACCCTTACCTGGTTTTTGCCATTATTAGGGCGGAAAGCAAGTATCAAAATTCGGCTCAATCTCCGGTTGGAGCTCGCGGGCTGATGCAAATTATGCCGGAGACGGCAAAATGGATAGCGGAACAGCAGGGGGTAAAGGATTTTGACCCGGATAGCCTGCATGATCCGGAAACTAACATACGTCTGGGCTGCTGGTATCTAAGTGATTTAAACCGGGAGTTTAATAATAATACTCCTATGGTGGTCGCAGCTTATAATGCAGGACGAGGGAAACTAAAAGAATGGGTGGTAAATGGACAGTGGGATGGTAGCCCTGAAACCATTGATAATATTCCTTTTCAGGAGACCAGGCTTTACGTAAAAAATGTCCT
>CAZUFR010000080.1:2706-5974 GCA_964619655.1 uncultured Syntrophomonas sp.
CCATTGATAATATTCCTTTTCAGGAGACCAGGCTTTACGTAAAAAATGTCCTTAAGAACTATGAAGCCTATCAGGCGATATATAAATGATTATAAGGTGCCGATAGCAGATACGAACAGTACGGCAAAGTGCAGTGGTAACCCGAAGTAGTGAGGTTAATTATGAATTTTTAATTTTGAATTATTAATTAAAGTAGAAATACTTGCGCATTTCTTTTTATTACTAAGCCCGCTATGGCGGGTTATTTTTATGCCCGGGGCTGATGATGATAGCAAAAAATGGAATAAAGGTAATGCTTGTCTAATATAATTGTCTTATAAACATAGTAAAAAGGGGGACAAGTGGATGTTTAATTCACCAAAAAAGATAATCTTCATCGGCTCATTACTGCTTCTAATCGCTGTACTGGCATTTTTTATACATAAACATAATTTGGCTGTCTACACCGCCAATTTGGATAATCGGCCTTTTAATGCGGGTATGTGTAGACCGGTCAATTCAGTGCAACCCGCTACCGTTTTAGAGCACCAGGAACGCCTCATTGCTTCGGCTATTTATGAAGGCCTGCTTTGCTACGATGCTAAAACCGGGGAATTGCAGCCCCGGTTGGCCAAGAAATGGAAATACTCCTCTGATGGCAAAACCCTGACCATATATTTAAAAGAAAAGGTTAAATTTCATAACGGCAAAAAAGTTACTGCGGGTGAGGTTAAATCGGCCTGGGAAAACAGCTTTAAAAACACTAAAGAATGGTCTAATATCAGCATGTTTCTCTCCATTGTCGGCAGTAATGCTATGCTGGACGGCTACAAACAAGAAATATCGGGTATCCAGGTAGTAAACGATGGTACTTTGAAAATAGTATTTGACCAACCTAACACGGCATTTACCTATATGCTAACCAGTCCTATATTCTGGGTATACGATAGCAGTGTAGAAAACAGTCCTGTTCCAGGTACTGGGCCATACGTGCTTAAAGAAAAACAGGATAACATAGATAAAGATATTCTTTTACTACGAAACGAAAAATACCATCGGGGAATGCCCCGATTGACGGCAATAAATTTTAAGGTTTACGATGATGAAATGAAAGCTTTGGAGGACTACAAGGGAGGTAAGCTGGATTACCTGGACTCCATACCCTTTAATCAGCTAAAAGCAATTAAAAACGACCCGCAGTATAAAAAACTTTACCTGAGCAGGTCGCTTTTAAATACCTACTCTCTGGTCTTTCATGTTAACAAACAACCTTTTGCCGACGGCTATCTGCTGCGTCGGGCGTTAAACTATGCCATTGACCGCAAGGCGATCAATGATACTATTCTAGGTGGAGCCTATATCCCAGCACGGGGTGCTGTTCCCTCCGGGTTAGCGGGATACAAGAGTAATATGAGTGGCTATAATTATGACCCTGAAAAAGCCCGCCAACTCCTTGAAGACGCAGGCTATATCGTAGGGGACCAGTTTATTCCCCTCTTAATCAGTTATGACAATGATGAAGGGCACCGGGCAGTCATGGAAATGGTAGCTCAGCAGCTTAACCAGGTCGGGATTTCGGTCGAGTTTAGCCCCATGGATTGGGATTACTATAAAAAACAGCTGGGCAAAATGCAAATCGCCTGCGGGCGAGTCAGCTGGTATGCTGATTATCCTGACCCCGATAACTTTTTATATAGCATGTTCCACAGCTCTAAAATCGGGGTCAGTAATTTTTCAGCCTATCATAACCCCCAGGTGGATAAACTTCTGGACTCATCCCGTAAACAAGTAAACCCGGAGAAACGCTTGGAATTTTTGCACCAGGCGGAAGAAATAATTGTAGATGATGCCCCCTGCCTGTGGCTATTTCAAAAATGTGCCCATAAATTAATTGGCGAAAATGTATCCTCCCTGAGCGTGGATAACATGGAGATGATAGACTGGTACCAGGTAGAACTGCGCAAACCAGATTTGGATGAGAAGGGTAAAGCGGTTAAGGAGCGGAAAAAAGTATAAACTTATATTAATACGGAAATAGGTGCTGATAACAAAATTGTCGTATAAATAACTTCGAATCCAGGAACTTGACTGGTTGTCTAGAGTGAGGCGTGAGGGGTAAGGGGACTTACTAACTCTGCCAGTGCGTTTCATAGGTGGTTGCGTGGACTCTTTGGGCATGGGGAGTTAGTATTTACTATTGTGGAGGAAAGAAAGTCCTGAAATCAGTATTCTAAAGGCTGCCGTACAAGCGGGACAGCAATTGACACCAACCCCAAACCATTATATAATTATTTTCGTCGGGATACCGATAATTTTATAATTGTGTCGGAGTGGTGGAACGGGCAGACACGTACGTTTGAGGGGCGTATCCTTAACCGGGTGCGGGTTCAAGTCCCGCCTCCGACACCATGCTTATCAGAACTCCCAAGTTGGAGTTTGAAAATAATATCTAGTTTATCTCCAAGAACAGTGACCTCATGTAAGTATGAGGTCATTATTTCTTTCTGCGTTTCTAGTGAGGCCCCGAGGGCTAGTTTACCCTTCTGGCGCTTCATGTAGCTTACCACATCGCGGCGGGTGATACCTTCAAATGGGGAGCGGCGTTCAGCTAGTTTTTCTTCCAGATGTTCCTTCTGCTCACCTAGTTGGGTAAACTCTTCTGCCATATGTTTGTAGGGCAGACCATCTTCAATGGCTTTTATGATGCGGTTTATTTTGCCGTTTACTACCTGTAGCTGTTTGAGTAGCATAGCTTTTTCATTATCCTGACCCTCATTTATTAATCTGATTTGTTGCCAAATCTTATTTATCAATTCCTCTTCATTTTCTGGTTTGATAATCTGCTGCTCTATTTCAGCGAGTACTGCTTTTTCTAGTTTATCCTTGGGGTAGCGCTTACTGTTACCACAAGAGTGCTTTCTCATATACTTATTGCACTCATAATAATAATACCGCTTCTGTTCACCTTTATATGTTTTAGTGCTACCGTTACCTACCATGGCAGCCCCACATTCGCCACATTTAAGTATACCGGTTAACAGGAAAAGTACCTGCCCCTTTTCTCGCGGTCCGGTCTTCCGTGCCTCCATTATCGCTTTGGCTGCCAGCCAATCTTCCCGGCTGACGATTGCGGGAATGGCTCCTTCAATCCTGATAATTTTGTCCTCGGGGTTCTTGACCCGGTTATTGCGTCTGCCGGCCACCTTCTTAGGGGTTTCGTTGAAAACGTAGGTACCGCTGTAGCGTTCATTGCGCAGGATAGCATCAATGGAATTTTTACCGAAGGGTT
>CAZUFR010000081.1:0-1165 GCA_964619655.1 uncultured Syntrophomonas sp.
GCTAATCCGAATAACTTCCAACCGGTTAATGCCAACTTTGGCCTCCTACCACCCCTGGCCCAACCGGTACGAGATAAGAAACTAAGGTATCATGCTTATGTTCAGCGTGCTCTGGAAAAAATGGGCAAAGTTTCTGAATTGTAAACTGAAAAGCTTGTAAAATATATTGCCTTGTGCTAGCATGGCCTTAAAAAAGATAGGATGCAAGATAATTATGTTATTTAAGCATATTGATGGTTTCCTGGATCATATGCGAGTTGAAAAAAGTGCATCCAGCCTAACTCTAATTAGCTACCGAACTGATTTATCTCAATTTTTTACTTTCATGGCAGATAAGTATGGTACTCCTCGGGAAGAAATTCCCGGTGAATTGTTTAACCATAAATCGGTCAGAGAGTACCTTATGTTTTTGCAGCAACAGGGCCTAAGTCGGGCAACTATGGCTAGAAAACTGGCATCTCTGCGTTCTTTTGTCAGGTACCTGTGTCGGGAGAATATTTTGCCGGGAAATCCTATTGCTGCTGTTGCTACCCCCAAGCAGGATAAAAAACTACCGCGATTCTTATACCCAGTTGAGATTGAAATGCTGATTTCAGCCCCGGATATGACCTCAACTGCGGGCAAAAGAGATAGGGCAATATTAGAAACTCTTTATGCCACCGGCATAAGGGTAAGCGAATTGGTGGGAATCGACCTTAAGGACATGGACCTGGCTAATGCTATTGTCAAGGTTAAAGGTAAGGGTAATAAAGAAAGAATTGTTCCGCTGGGCCGAAAAGCTCGGGAATCTCTTGCAATATATATGAATGAATCCAGAAATAATTATGCCCGTAAAGCTTTAGAGGGCAGCAACGCGTTGTTTTTAAATAAATACGGTAAGCGCTTATCAGAGAGAAGTATAAGAAATATACTTAATAAATATGTTGAACAAGTAGCACTGAATCAAAAAGTTAATCCCCATATGTTACGCCATTCTTTTGCTACCCATCTACTTAATAACGGGGCAGATTTGCGCTCAGTACAAGAACTCCTTGGTCATGTGAAACTATCTACTACTCAGATATATACCCATCTAACCCGGGAGAATATAAAAAACATACATAATAAAACTCATCCGCGGAGGTAATTTGATGTTTTTAGGAACTACTATTGTAGCAGTTAAAAA
>CAZUFR010000081.1:1265-5973 GCA_964619655.1 uncultured Syntrophomonas sp.
AAAAAGGAGCGAATATTTTGGAAAATCTTACTCCCCGCGAAGTTGTTGAGGAACTGGATAAATATATAATTGGGCAGCAGAAGGCCAAGAAAGCAGTAGCTATTGCGCTCAGGAATCGTTATCGTCGGAAAAACCTGCCCGAAGAAATGAGGGATGAAATCTATCCTAAAAATATAATTATGATAGGTTCAACCGGGGTAGGTAAAACTGAGATTGCCCGGCGCCTGGCTCGTCTGGTAAAAGCTCCTTTTATAAAAATTGAAGCCAGTAAATTTACTGAAGTGGGCTATGTCGGCCGGGACGTTGATTCCATGGTTCGAGATTTGGTGGAAACGTCTATACGCATGGTAAAGCAGGAGAAAATGACAGAAGTAGAGGACAAGGCCAGGCAACTGGCTGAGGAGCGCATAGTTGATTGTATTTTACCTTTACCCCGAAAAAGAAGCAGGGCAGCTAAAAACCCGCTGGAGTTTCTCTTGGGACAGACCCCGGATATTGAGGAGAACGATGAAGAACTGGAGAGCAGGACCAGAAGCATCGAGGAGAAGCGGGCAATTATCAAGCAGAAAATATCTCGTTTTGAACTGGATAATGACGTTATTGAAATAGAGGTGGAGGAAAAAAACACCTCGTTTATGGAAGTAATCTCCGGATCCGGGGTAGAAGAAATGGGTATCAACCTCCAGGACATGTTTGGTAACCTGTTACCCAAGAATAAGAAGAAACGCCGGGTTACGGTGGAGGAAGCCCGAAAGATTTTGACTTCCGAAGAAGCTCAGGGTCTAATTGATATGGATGAGGTTTACCGGGAGGCTATCCGCAAAGCCGAGGAAGGTGGGATCATATTCCTGGACGAGATTGATAAGATAGCCAGCCGCGAAGGGTCTTATGGGCCTGACGTTTCCCGTGGGGGAGTACAAAGAGATATTCTTCCCATAGTAGAAGGCTCCACGGTAGTTACCAAATATGGGCCGGTAAAGACTGACCACGTATTATTTATAGCGGCAGGTGCTTTTCACGTAAGCAAGCCCTCTGATTTAATTCCGGAATTACAGGGTCGCTTTCCGATAAGAGTAGAATTAGAGAGTTTAGGACGGGATGACTTAAAAAGAATTTTGGTGGAACCAAATAATTCCTTAATTAAACAATACAGTGCCCTCTTAAGTACCGAAGGGGTGGAAATCAAGTTTAGTGAAGAGGCCATCGACGATATTGCTAACATAGCCTATGAAGTTAATGCCAGGACGGAAAACATAGGGGCTCGAAGACTGCATACGGTTATGGAAAAAGTGTTGGAAGATTTATTATTCGATGCTCCTTATATGCAGGGTCAATGTATTGTTATTGATAGCAATTATGTTACCAATCGATTACAAAAAATTGTGGAGGATGATGATCTTAGCAGATATATTCTCTAAGGGGAGGGCGAAGGGGTGCGAAAAACATTATTAGAAAGATCCAGAGCTATAAGTAAGATTCTGCAAAAGATAGAGGGTAATAAGGTTGATTTTTATGAAATTGCCGAAGTTTTATCCGAAAATTTGGAATGCAGTGTCTTTATTGTAGGCAGAAGAGGGCAAATAGGTGGCTTTGCGTTTACCGAAGGTGCTGGCTGTTCCCAGGTAGAGTACCTGATGAGTCACGCCGAACGTTTTCCAGAAAGCTTTAATCAAGAGTTAACCAGCATTCAGGAGACGATAACCAATATTGTGCTAGAAGAGGGACGCAAATGTGTTTTTAATATTAATAGCACAGATTGCGATTGTTCCCGGCGCATTTGGTCTATTACCCCGGTGTTTGGTGGGGCCAGGCGTATTGGTACCCTTATTCTGGTGCGGCGGAACAAGCAGTTTTATGATGAAGATATAGTTCTGGCTGAATATGGAGCTATTGTTGTAGCCAATGAAATTATGCGTATGCGGTCGGAACGGATAGAGGAGCAATCGCGGAAAAAAGCCTCGGTACAGATAGCGCTGGCTACTCTTTCCTACTCAGAAAAAGAGGCGATAGAGCATATTATTGCTGAGCTGGACAGTAAGGAAGGACTCCTGGTAGCCAGCCGTATAGCGGATAAAGTGGGAATAACTCGTTCGGTAATTGTAAGTGCGCTTAGAAAATTTGAAAGTGCAGGAGTAATTGAATCCAGGTCTCTGGGTATGAAAGGGACTTATATCAAGGTCCTAAATGATTATTTATTTGAGGAACTCAATAAATAAACTTCGACTAAAAACATAAAAAACAACCGGTTATTTTCCCGGTTGTTTTTTTGTGACAATATATAGAAATATCTTATCTAAAATTGAAGGAATATTGCTAGCTTTAGTAGAAGTTATAAGGGAAATTATACCTAGAGGGGTGAAAACTTATGGTAGAAAAGATTTTTACATCTCCAACCCAATACTTGCTCAATAAAGGGTTAGACGCAGCAAGCGTTAGAAATAAAGTTATTGCTGATAATATCGCCAATGTAGATACCCCTAAATTTAAGCGCCGGGAAGTAATTTTTGAAGAAAATATTAAAAAGGTCCTAGAAAAAAATAATATTAATGTTAAACTAAGGACAACTGATTCAAGGCATATGCAAATAGTGGTAAAAAACGCTCGAATTGAGCCCGAAATTCGGACACTAAATGATTTGAGTTATAGAAATGATGAGAATAACGTTGATATTGACGTTGAAACAGCGAAAATGGCAAAAAACAAGATATTTTACGATGCCCTGGGCCAGAGTATGAGCAACGAGATTCGCTTATTAAGAATGGCAATTACCGGGAGGGGGTAAAAGTATGAGATTTCTTGATACGATTGACATTAGTGCCTCCGGGCTTACTGCCCAGCGTTTGCGGATGGATACTATAGCCAGTAATATAGCTAATGTTGAAACTACCCGGGTTCAGAATGGAAGAGGACCTTACCGCAGGCAGGTAGTAGTCTTTGAGGCCCGTACGCCCAGGGTAGCGGGGAGTAGGAGTTTTGAAAACATACTGGAAGAAAAAATCGAAAATACAGGTTCCGGGGTAAGGGTAAAAGAAATCCGGTCAGTTAATGAAGACGAACAACCCTTTAGAAGAGTCTATGACCCTTCCCATCCAGATGCAGATGAACAGGGATACGTTAATTACCCCAATGTTAACATTGTTGAAGAGATGATTAACATGATTTCAGCAACCCGAGCCTATGAAGCCAATGCCAAGGTAATCGAGGCAAGTAAGGGCATGGCTATGAGAGCTCTGGATATTGGAAGGTAGGAGGCTCTTAGATTGAAAGCAGAAATATTATTGAACAGTGCTATATCATCACTCATACCGGATTATAATAAAAACCTTAATTCCAGTTTGGAGACAGATAATAACAGGACTGATTTTATGTCATACCTCAATAATGCACTTCAAGAAGTAGATGATCTGCAGCAAAAGGCTGCTGACAGCGCAGCTAAACTCGTTCTGGGTGGAGAGGATTATCTACATAACACCATGATTGCATACGAAAAGGCCAACCTGGCCTTACAGCTCACCATAGAAGTTCGCAATAAAATATTGGAAGCCTATCAGGAAATTATGCGCATGCAGATGTAACTAATGTTGAGGAGTCAAATAATGGAGAGTTTTGTGGAAAAAATTAAGCTATGGGGTGAGACTGGTAAAAACGCCTGGTCAAACCTGAGTTTAAATCAAAAGGTTTTGTTTGGGGGAGTCGTATTACTCATCCTAGTAGCTACGGTTGTTATGGCCAGTAGCATGAGCAAAGACAACCCTTATCAAGTACTTTATGCAGGACTCGATGATAAAGATGCCGCTGCAGTGGTGGAAAAACTTAACGAAATGAAAATCAAGTATAAATTGGAGGACAACGGTACCAGCATTTCCGTACCTGCTGATCTTAAGGACTCCACTCGCCTGAAACTGGCAGCCGAGAATATCCCCCGGGGCGAATCTGGCTTTGAGCTTTTTGAACAGAGTAGCTTTGGTGAGACCCAGACTGACAAAAAGGTAAAATACCAAGCAGCTTTGCAGGGAGAACTGGCCCGGAGTATTCAGAGCCTGGAAAAAGTTAAAGCCGCCAAAGTTAACCTGGCTTTACCGGAAGAATCATTATTTTCAGATTACCAGCAGGAAACTAAAGCGTCGGTAGTGATTAACACCAGAGATGATAAGAAGCTTACTCCAAAAGAAGTGCAGGCTATAACTAACCTGGTAGCTAACAGTGTAAAAGACCTTAAACCGGAAAACGTTGTTATCGTTGACCAGAATGGAAATTTGGTATCTGATGATCTTCCGCTTGGTGGGAATAATGTTGGTGATGTGGTTAAAATGCAACTGACCATGAAAAGAGAGTTTGAAAAAGAAAAGGAAGAAGCCATTCAGACTATGTTGGATAAAGTGCTGGGTAAAGATAATTCTGTGGTCAGGGTTAATGCCGAACTGAATTTTAACGATAGACAACAGGTTGATGAACGTTTTACTCATGACCCCGAGGGCCCTTTTGTAGTCAGTGAACATATAGTGAAGGATTCAGGAACGTCAACCAGTATCGCCCAGCCTGGTGTTCCCGGTACCGACACCAACATACCCCAGTATCAAGAGGTTGATATCGGGGGAGGTACATCTACCTGGGATAAAAGTGATAAGACAGTTAATTATGATAACAATCGAACTGAGACGCATACTCGTTTTTCGCTGGGGGATGTTCAGTATGACTATCTTACTGC
>CAZUFR010000082.1:0-5944 GCA_964619655.1 uncultured Syntrophomonas sp.
TCCGGGTGGCGAAATACGCCTTAAGAGCGCCTATATTATCAAGTGTGAAGAAGTGGTTAAGGATGAACAGGGTAAGATTATTGAACTGCACTGTACTTATGATCCTGATTCCAAAAGTGGCGGGCCTACTGCTGGGCGGAAGGTTAAGGGTACTTCTCACTGGGTTTCAGCTCTTCATGCTATCCTCGCAGAAGTGCGTTTGTATGATCACCTCTTTCTCCAGGAAGATCCAGAAGAGGATGAAACCGAAGATTTTACCAGCAATATTAACCCCCATTCTCTGGAAAGGCTTACATCATGTATGCTGGAACCAGGTTTGGCCGATGCGACAATAGGAAACCATTATCAGTTCATGCGTCAGGGGTATTTCTGTATTGACACTGATTCTACAGAGGACAAATTGGTGTTTAACCGTATCGTTTCGCTAAGAGATAGCTGGGCTAAGATACAGAAGAAGTAGGGTATACTAAAGCACTGAATAGGACAGGGTTTACATACCCTGTCTTTTTATTTCCGGGGTAAAAACGGATAAGCGATAAACCCTGCGCATCAACGAGTTAGGCGGTTGCTTAAGCTGCTCCTTCATATTCAAAAAAAGAGAAGAAACATTTTCAGGCTGTTTTACCCCGCCGTGAGCCATGAGTATGGTGGAAGAGTTGAGGGTCGCTAGTTTATCGTATGAATTCTCCATGCGAGTGGGAAATAGTACCGGTAAGGGGAGCAGCATTTTCCCTTTTACATCACAGATTATATCGCCGATATACAGCAAGGCTTCCTGCTGGTGATAAAGGACGATGTCATGCAAGGTATGCCCTGGTGTGTGCAATACGGCCCAATCTTCAAAGAATGGAAGGACCTGCAAGTCATTAAGGAGAATGTCGGGGTGGATAATGGGGTTAAAAAGTATTCGCTCCCGGTTGCGTTTATTAGTCCTGGCTACGCCCATGGCCATATAGCAGTCCAATTTATGCTGTAGTAAACCTCCCAACCCCGCGTACCATCGATCTACATCCTTATGGGCAGCGATGGCTATACCGTATTTCTTTCTTAAGGTAGCCACCCCCCCGGCATGGTCAGGATGCATATGGGAGATAACTGCCAGTTTGATATCGCCCGGAGAGCGATTAAGAATCAGTTTACAATAGTCTTCGATGCGTTTGACATCGTTAACACAGCCACCGTCCAGAAGTAGCATTCCATTATCATATTCTACTAAATATACACTTGATATATATCCTTCGATTATATGAATGGTGAATGATGAAAAATTCATCTCCAAAGTAACCCCCCATATCCAGTCTCAGCCCCCAAGTTAAGGGGGAAATTCGTACCGATCTACTTTATATTTATATTATATGTTTATATAATACCTGGCGAATATGCCAGGGAAGTATCTTTATCCCTTACCCCTCACGCCAGACATTAATCAAGTTTTTATCGAAGTTATTTACTAGACAACTTTGTTAGCAGCGCTATTTCCTAATTAACTTCAGCTACAATATCTCCCGTTTCACTTAAATCATAATCACCTAATCCCTCTAATTCAGCTTTAAAAGCCAAAGATTTAAGGATTTCGAGTACCGCCTGAAATGATGCCCGGTTAATATCTTCTTTTTTAATTACCAGTTCATATCTTTCTCGCTGTAGAGGGATAAAATCAATGTCCCGTACCTGCAAGGAGGCCTTTTCATTGCCTACACCAACATCTATAATTCTGCGGGAGACAGCACTGGCAACTGCCAGAGAGGAAAACTCCAGGTTTTCATAACCCTTAACCATCTGACGATTTATCCCCAACGCCCGAAACTGTTCATCAATAAGTACCCTGGTTCCTGATCCGGCTTCCCGGTTAACGAAAGTGATACCTGGTCGGGTCAAGTCTTCCCACTGCTGTATGTTTTTAGGGTTGCCTCGGGCTACATAAAAGCCCTGCATACGGTAGGCTAAATGGACGACGACAACTGGAATGCCCGGTAACAGCCGGCGAACATAGGGAATGTTATAGGAATTACTATCACTATCCCAGAGATGGATAGCTGCCAGGTCAGCTCTATCCTGATAAAGTGCCAGTAGTCCGGCAAAACTACCCAGGTTTTGCCGATAGGCCCGTACCCTTGCAGGATGATGCTCCAGGTGGCGACCAAGTATATCCAGAGAAACATCCTGTCCGCAGATAATCAATCCAGAAACTCGGGCGGTAGTTTCCACAGCTAACAACGGTGATTCCAGAAGGGAAACCGGTGTAGTGGTCAACTGTTGGCTGGAAGGCTCATTACCTTTACCTTTGTTGATATAATCTTGCAAATCCTGACGGTCAATTCTAATTTTTTTACCAACTCGGTAGGCTGGAAGCTCGTCCCGTTTTACCATTTCGTAGACAGTGTATTTGCTAATTTTAAGTATCTCAGCAACTTCTGCTGGGGTAAGCGGATTACTTTCTTTAGACATGAGCTAGCCTCCTTATCTTTATCAAAAACCAACATTAAACTACACATATTTTAGGGATAAATTTGGTGTATATATACATCCACGTATAACAATTAAGGTTTTGCTAACAGAATTAAACGGATACTTACTAATTTAAACTATAAAAGCATTTTACCCATGTAATCGTATTAATGTTATGTTATATTATATTTAGTCAAATTGACATGAATGCTGTTTATATCGGTCGAACAGATAGTTTAGTTGAGTTTGGTTAATATAATGAAATTATTGTTGGTGGATTATTCTTAATTGTAAATCAGATGGCAATAAAATGCTATTGCCATACTGAGCCTTAGACCGTTAAGGGCTGATAAAGTCTATATGAAGTTGGTGAAAGGAGGGTTTATGGAAAAACCAGATTTGGTAAGGGAAGTAAGATTTTAAACGAATTTTAAAGGAGGAAGAGGAGATGCTTAATTTTAAACCTGCATCCAGGAAGTGGCTTATTACTGGCCTTATTATGGTATTTCTAGCAGTCTGTTTAGTTGGTTGTGGTAACCAGGACGCTGATACGTCCAAGGAACCTGAACAACAGCAAAGCGCTGAGCCGGTAACTCTATTGGTATCGGCTGCTGCCAGTTTGACTGATGCTATGAGTGATATTGAGAAAGCGTATCAGGAGGAACATTCAAATGTAAGCTTTACTTTTAATCTGGCTTCTTCTGGTTCCCTGCAACAGCAAATTGAACAAGGAGCCCCGGCTGATGTATTTATCTCTGCCGCCAAGGGTAAAATGGATGCTTTAGATGAAAAAGATTTAATTGTGAAAGAAACCCGTAAAGACGTAGTTAAGAACACTCTGGTTCTGATAGTAGATAAGGATAATGACACTATAAAAAGTTTTGAGGATTTAGAAAAAGCCAAAACCATTGCTATGGGTGAGCCGGAATCAGTTCCAGCAGGAAAATATGCTGCTGAGGCCCTGAACAGCCTGAATTTATTTGAAAAGCTAAAAAGCAAATTGGTTTATGCCAAGGATGTGCGCCAGGTACTGGCCTATGTGGAAAGTGGCGATGCTGAAGTCGGTTTAGTGTATCAGACTGATGCCAACATATCGGACAAGGTTAAAGTAGCAGCAGTAGCCGATGCCAGTCTGCATTCCTCCCTGGTTTATCCGGCAGCAGTAGTTAAGGATAGTAACAACCAGGAGGAGGCCAAAGCTTTTGTTGATTTCTTAAGCAGTGATAAAGCAGCAGCAGTTTTCGAAAAACATGGCTTTACTATGGTAAAATAAGCAAACGTATACCCGGTACCCAGTCAAGATTCGACTGAGTGCCGGGTAATTGTTGTTAACCCTCTGAATAGAGGTAGGAGAGTTTAAGGAATAGGTAAAAATAATGGCAGTGATGGATTTAAATCCACTTTGGATATCATTAAAAACAGCATTAGTTGCAACCGCCATCACTTTTATCCTGGGTATTATTGTAGCACGCTGGATGGCTAGGCGTGATTTTAAGGGTAAAAGCTTATTGGATGGGATTTTTATCTTACCCCTGGTTTTACCACCTACAGTAGTAGGTTTTATCTTGTTGTGGATTCTGGGAAGAAACGGCTGGCTGGGCTCACTCTTTTTTGAAATAGGACGACCGGTGGTTTTCTCCTGGTCGGCAACTGTTATCGCAGCTACGGTAGTATCGTTTCCCTTAATGTACCAGACTGCCCGGGGAGCTTTTGAACAGATTGACGCTAACATTGAGGATGCCGCTCGTACCCTGAGGGCTTCGGAATGGAATATCTTCTGGAAGGTTACTATACCTATGGCCTGGCCGGGAATAGCAGCAGGAACTATTTTAGCCTTTGCCCGTTCCCTGGGGGAATTTGGGGCTACCCTTATGTTGGCGGGAAACATTCCAGGTAGAACCCAGACTATACCAGTGGCCATTTATTTTCTGGTGGAAGGCGGTAGGCAGGAGCAAGCCTTAATCTGGGTACTGGTAATCTTATTTATTTCTTTTGCCAGCATAGTAGCTCTAAACTATTGGAAAAAATATCAGCGCCGATTTAGTAGCCGCCCGGTTAGGGAGGTGGTTTCTAATTCTTAATATAGATATTAAGAAATCCCTGCCCGAGTTTAAACTAGAGGTTAATTTTGCTGTAGACCGGGAAATAGCAGCTATTTTAGGGCCTTCCGGTTGTGGCAAAACTATGACTTTAAAGTGCATAGCTGGACTAATGACTCCTGACAATGGCAGCATTATTTTAGACAAACAGGTTTTATTTGATAGCCGGCAACGAATTAATCTCCCGGCTCGAGAACGAAATATTGGTTTCCTGTTTCAAAACTATGCCCTGTTCCCCCACCTCACCGTTCATGAAAATATAGCCTTTGGGATAAAAGGTTTAACCGTTGTTCAAAGAAATGAACGGGTGCAGCAATTATTAGGTAAGATGAGGCTGGAGCGTTTCGGGCATCGTTACCCGGCCGAGTTATCAGGGGGGCAGCAGCAAAGGGTAGCTTTAGCCCGGGCATTAGCACCGGAACCTAAGGTATTATTACTGGACGAGCCTTTTTCAGCTCTGGATACCCAGGTTAAACAACGGTTAGAAACAGAATTACTGGAGATCCAATCGGATTACCAGGGCCATGTACTTTTTGTTACTCATAACCTGGCGGAAGCTTATCGTTTAAGTAGTAAAATGGCAGTTTATGAAACTGGTGGTTTGCTGCAGTGGGGTGACCGTCAAACTATTATTGAACGACCGGCAAACAAAAAGGTAGCCTATTTAACCGGGATGGAAAACATGTTTGATGGTATAGTACAGGAAATTGAAGGCTCCAGACTGGACATCCGTCTGGGTGCTAATAATTTAAGTTTGTACACCGATAACCTGAGCCGCCTGGCGGTCAACCAGCAAGTATCTGTAGCCATACGCCCGGAATACGTTAAATTGGCTGATAATAATGATGGAAACTGTCTTGCGGCGGAGCTGGTTGATAGTACCGAAGAACTTACCTTCTTTAGCTATACTTTTAATATTATGGAACAGATTAATCTGAAAGCCTGTATTCCCAAAAGCACAAGCCATAGGCTGGTAGTGGGGAAAACCTACCACCTCTATTTACCCCCGGAGAATTTGGTTGTAATTGGCTTATAGCTAAGAGCAGGAGATTATCTCCTGCTTTGTTTATAGAATGAGAGGGTGGCGTTGATTTCGCCACCGATAAGGATTACCATACTACTCAAATACAGCCACAGAAGCAGAATCATAATACCGCCGATGCTGCCGTAGGTACGGGTAAAGTTAGCAAACTGGTTAACATAGAATGAAAAGGCCCAGGAGGTAACTACCCAACCTAGACTAGAGAAAACTGCTCCCGGGATAGTTTCCCGGAAGCGGATTTTTTTATTGGGAGCATAACCATAAAAAAACATAAACACCAACAGCATTACTCCCAGCGGTAGCAGGAAACGATATAATTGCCAGCTTTTCATAAAAAGCTCACTATAGCCCAGGT
>CAZUFR010000083.1:0-5892 GCA_964619655.1 uncultured Syntrophomonas sp.
ACCTTAAGATATGAATAAAAAGTTGCCACCCCATAAGCTTTAGCCAGGGGCAAGTCAAAGACCTGAGCAGCATAGGCTATAGAGTCTTCAGGAATGAAACTATATTCCCTCTGCAGGGCATGATAAGCTTCAATAAGGCCACCGGGAAGATCTTTATACTGGTTAATTATGTCCTTGTAGTCTGCCATTACATGTTCACCTCCCTGGGGTTAAATAATAAATCTATTCATCAAGGAATTAAAATAAATCCATTTCTAATTACATCTTTCAAGGCATGAGCAGTTTTAACGCTGCTCCAACCTTATACTACTGGGATCCAGTAAGATAACCGAAACTAAAGTACCTGCTGCAATTGCCGGATTTCCGGCAGGTAAGTCAATCAAGGCGTTACAGTTCACCAGCGAACGAATCATGCCTGGCTTTTGCCCGGGTAAAACCTTTACCCTCCAGGTGCTGCCATCAGTAGTTAAAGAGGCCCGTACAAAACGTCGGTCACTACCTTTGGCACCTATATTATCCAGACATTGAGCTTTTACCCTGGGGGTATAAGGCTCCTTTCTCTGTAGAGCACGAATCACCGGAGCAACTAGCAGTTCATAACCTACAGCACAGGCAGCCGGATTGCCGGACAGGGAAATAAGATACTTCTTATTCCATAACGCGGCTCCGTTATGACCACCTGGTTGAATGGGAACTCCCCAGAAAAGCATATCCCCGCCCAGTTCTTGGAAGAGCTGTTTGCTCTGTGCCTCTAGCCGAGCATAAGTTCCACCTATAGTTATAAGCAGGTCAGCCTTTTCCAGTATCTCCCGCATGTAAGCTATAAGTTCAACCCGCTCTCTGCTGCCAGCAAGATCCAGCGTTACTATTTGGGCACCATCTCGCCCGGCCAGAGCTGCCAGCAGGAGTCCATTACTGTCTCTTAAACAGCCGGGACCGGGAGTCTCTTTCCAGGATACCAGTTGATCTCCCAGGCTGAGTATCGCTACCCGGGGACTGCTATATACCTGTACTTCGGGCCTACCCTGAGCCGCCAGTACTGATATTAATCCGGGGGAAATTTTACTCCCCTCCCGGGCATATAACTCACCGGCTTTATAGTCCTCACCAGCCTGACGAATAAATTCGCCTGCCCTGACTGCTTTCCCCAGGTAGATTTCGGTTTCCCCAATCTCTACTTCTTCGTGGGGAACCAGGGCCGCACTACCCTCGGGAATAGCTTCACCAGTTCTTACCTCTACACTCTCTCCGCTGTTTAGTGGATGAGGTAATTGCTCTGGCGACAGGGTACCGACTATAGAGATTTTTTTATGACCATCCAGATCTTTGGCATGCAACACAAAGCCATCCCGTGCTCCTGAGGACCAGGCAGGAAGATTTACTCCTGCAATCAGATTCTCAGCCAGGACCCGGTCGGTAGCATCCAGTATAGATATATTCTCTGTAGCTAGCGGTGTAAGGTTTTGTAATAAAAGCTGCTGGGCTTCTTCCAGGCTTATATCAAGCAGCACTGCCTGACCTCCATTCTTAAAAACTGCAACTTTTGCCAAAGGGGCAAACAGGATAGTGACAGACTTTGCACTCTTCACAAAATCCACCATGTCCCAGTGCCGCTATATCTGCCCGGCTTATACGCTCACCGGCAAATATTCGAGGCAGCAAAAGGTCAAACGTAGTGGTACGACTGAACAAGGCACCAGCGGGAACACCACATATAGCAACGTGTTCGCGGTAAGCTACCATGTTCTGGGTTCCCGGAAGAGCCGGCGCCCCATAAAAGACTACTTCCGCTCCGCTAGCTCTTATCCCCAGAGGCGTAACATCATCAGGATCTACTGACATGCCACCAGTAACCACAACCAGTTGAGCGCCTTCTTCAATATAGTTATTTATTTCCTGAGCAATTATCTCGGGATTATCCGGGACAATAACCTGTCCCATGATCCTGCCCCCAAATGGAGTTACCTTTTTACGGATTAACCTGCCAAAACCATCTTTAATCTGGCCATTATAAATCTCACTTCCGGTAGTAACAATTCCCACCCAAAGCGGGCTAAAAGGCATAACCGAAATCAGTGGTTCCGGGTTGGAAGCCAGTTTTTCAGCTTCCTCCAAAATATACCTTTCAATGGCCAGGGGTATTACCCGAGTACCTGCCACCAGTTGTCCTTTAACTACCGGTCGCTTATTATGCATGGTGGCAAAAACGACGTTTTCCAGGTTGTTAATCCAATTAAGCCGGTTTACATCTATATTTAGTAATCCATCATACTGGGCACAGAGATTAACCCGACCCTGGCTGGGTTCAGTAGAGCTTAAACCCCTACCCGCTGCCAAACTGGCCAGCCTGGTGGCAGCTTCGTCCTCATGAACCAGATTATCCTGCGGTTCCCATACATAGATATGTTCCTTACCCATATCTAATAGTACAGGAACATCAGCCGGGGTTATCAGCTGTCCCCTGCGGTAAGCCCGGTACTTTTCTCTCCCGGGTACCACTTTGGTAATATCATGGCAAAACTCCATCCCTACTGCCTCTTGAACAGGTACCTTTTTCATTCTTAAGCCTCCTACAATTTTGCCAGTTTTACTGCACAGACTTTGTATTCACCAGTTCCGGTAATCGGATCCAGATGATCACTGGTAATGGCATTGGTAGGAGTTTCACTGTAGTGGAATGACATCCAAATTACACCCGGAAGAACCCGGTCAGTAACCTTGATGGCAGTTTCAACTTCCCCTCGGCGGGAAGCAACCTTTATCTTATCACCGGTAACGACCCCAAGTTTTTCAGCGTCTACAGGATTTACTTCCGCCCACTCACGATCCCATATGCTCATGATGCCCGGGGAATATGGGGTGGTAACATTGTAGTGATGCAGAATTCTCCCGGTCGACAGCAGGAAGGGGTATTCCTCATCCGGCATTTCTCCGGGTGGTATATGATCGGAAGGTTGGAAGAGACCCAGGCCGCGGGTGAATTTGCCTGTATGCATAAACTGAGTACCAGGATGATCCAGGGTGGGGCAAGGCCACTGCAAACCTTTCTTATCCAGCCGTTCATAATTAGTTCCCGCCATAGAAGGTGTCAGGGAAGCCATTTCATCCCAAATATTTTCGGGACTATCATAATTTAGCGGATAACCCATGTAGTTAAACATTTCGCAAATGCTTTCCCAGTTAGCCTTACCAGGAATAGGTTCTATAGCCTTGCGTACTCTCTGGATACGACGTTCGGTATTGGTAAAGGTACCGTCACATTCCGCGAAACTGGCTGCCGGTAGTATTACATCGGCATATTCAGCCGTCTCAGTGAGGAAGAGCTCTTGAACTACCAGGAACTCCAGTTTTTCCAGGGCTCCCCGAATATGATTGCTATCGGGATCAGTAAGCACCGGGTTTTCACCCAGGATATACATAGATTTAACTGTGCCTTCATGGGCAGCTTCAAACATCTCAGGAATCTTTAAGCCCACTTTATCCGGCATGGGTCTTCCCCAGGCCTGCTCAAATTTTTCTTTAACATCAGGATTAGTTACTGCCTGGTAACCAGAATAGACATTGGGCAGAGCTCCCTGGTCACATGCTCCCTGTACGTTATTCTGCCCGCGGATAGGGCAAACGCCTACGCCGGCACGTCCTAAATGTCCGGTTAACATGGCCAGATTAGCACAGCTCATAACGTTACGGGTTCCACAAATATGCTCGGTTATGCCCAGGGTATAGAAAAGCATGGCTTTGTCAGTAGTAGCATAAAGGCGGGCTACAGCGTACAAGTCATCAACTGACAGTCCAGTTATTTCGGATACTTTTTCCGGAGGATAGTTTTCCACTATGGCCTTTAGCTCTTCATAATTTTCGGTGCGTTCTTCGATAAACTTCTTATCTTCCAGGCCTTCTTTGATAATGATGTGCATAAGTCCATTCAGAAGAGGAATATCAGTTCCCGGATTTTGACGGAGCCAGTAGTCGGCTTCATCTACCAGGTCAATATGGCGGGGATCACAAACAACCAGTTTGCATCCATTGCGGGCTGCCTGTCTCATCTTGTAACCGATTACCGGGTGAGCTTCGGTGGTATTGGTGCCAATTAAGAACATTAATTCGGCATCGGTCGAAATCTCGTTAATGGAGTTGGTCATTGCGCCGCTTCCAAATGTGGTGGCCAGACCGGCCACGGTCGGCGCGTGTCAGGTACGGGCGCAGTGGTCAACGTTGTTGTTGCCCATAACTGCGCGGGTGAATTTCTGTACCAGATAGTTTTCTTCATTGGTACAACGAGCTGAGCTAAGAGCAGCAAAGGAACCGCCGCCATATTTTTCTTTTATTTCATTAAACCGTTGGGCAATAAGGCTAAAAGCTTCGTCCCAGCTGGCTTCTTCAAATTTGCCGTTCTTCTTAATTAGTGGGGTGGTTAGACGCTTTTCATTATAAATATAATCCCAGCCAAAACGTCCTTTAATACAAAGGCGACGCTGGTTAACCGGGCTTTCCGGATTAGAAAGAACACCAATTACTCTGCCATCTTTTACGGCCAGGTCAAAATTACAGCCGGTCCCACAGAAGGGACAGGTAGTCCTGACCCGATCGATTTCCCAGCGGCGGCCCTGGCCAACCATAGTTTTTTCCTGCAGGGCTCCGGTAGGACATACGGCCACACATTGCCCACAGAAAACACAGCTATCGGAATCAATATAGTCAACATCACCAGCAGTTGTTGCCTTACGGTTCCAACCCCGGTGGAGATAGCTCAGGTTGTCGGCTCCGGTTAGCTCCTCACAAGCCCGAACACAAGCGCCACAGAGAATACATTTGTTGAGGTCACGGATAATGAAGGGATTAGAATCGTCTATAGCATAAGCATGCCTTTCACCCTCAAAGGGGCTTTCCTTAATACCATACTTATAGCAGTAATCCGCCAGCTTGCAATCTCCTAATTTATCACAGGTCATGCAATCCAGGGGATGATTGGCTACCAATAATTCCAGGATAGTACGCCGGGCTTCCACAATATCGGGGGATTCCGTATGCACTACCATGCCGGGGCTAACCGGGGTAACACAGGATGCTGGAAATAGACGATTTCCTTCTACTTGTACCACGCAAAGACGGCAGGCTCCCAGGGGCTTTAATTCCGGGTCATAACAGAGCCGGGGAATTTCTATCCCGATTTGGTCGGCTGCCTGCATTATAGTGGTCCCTTCCGCAACTTCAACCTCCTTTCCGTCAATGATCAATTTGACCATTTCCACTCCAATCACTCCTTCCATAATTCTTGCTTCTTTTAAGATTCAGGTTCAAAAAAACAAAAACCCCCCGCCTGAACTGGAGGTTTAATAATTGCAGGTGAGCCTTAACCACAGCACAAAGAGGCCCAGAAATAGCAATTATCTGGCCTTATCAGGCGGTCTTGGGCTCCTTTCCAATATCGGGAGGCAGACCAGTTTCCTAATCTACCCTATCGGCTCTTTACCATGGCTATGCGCTTTAGGTAAATAAAGCTCGGAGCATAATAAAATGGCAGGCTTCTGTACAATCCCCTCCTCCCTATGCTTAGCTGCAGCCCTGCTGCATTGAGTACCAGATATATTTAAAAAAAAATAGAAAACAGGTATCCGTACCGGCAAAAGAGCACACTACGGCTACCTGTTTATCTAAACAAATAGTCATATTGTAACTCCTTTCCACAATACGGGGAGGTACCAGCGTTTCCCCTGATACCCAGGCCTGACAACCATAGGTTGATTCCCTTAGGTTGAAAGGCTCGGAGTAAAAATATTTGATATTAAAATTAAAAGGACAGGTTCAGTGGCAAAAGCACACTACACCTGTCCAAGTAAACAGTTGCTATATGTACTCCTTTCCACAATACGGGGAGGCACAGGCGTTTCC
>CAZUFR010000084.1:0-1433 GCA_964619655.1 uncultured Syntrophomonas sp.
TTTATGTGTCGAAATTATTCCAGTAAAGGTAGAATGAGGTGATTAGTTTTGCAGATGGTGTCATTAGATAATTTTCGTATGATTGATCGCAATAAGGCGGCGGGAGCAGCACAACTCCAGGAAGGGGAAATAAATGCCGAGGTGGAACTGATTTTTTACCTACAAAGTAATTATTGCGTAACCATAAAGGTTGGTCGCCATGATAAAACCTTTTCGGATCAGAAACTGGCACAATATGTTCATGAAAACAGGGTGGAGCTTAAGAAAATGGTTTTACCCATGATACCCCCTGCCCGGGAAGCAGCCCGTAAGGCCTGGGATGAACGATACCAGGAATAATGCTTAAATGAATATAGCCAGTAAAATGCCGGCTAGAATACCTGTCCCCAGTATAATTAAGGTGGTCTTTTTATCCATTAGCTTACCAGTAAGCTGATTAAGTTTTTCCCGGCTAAAATCCCCGATTAGTAATTGAATTTTGTTATTCGCGTCAACAATTATCCTGGGCTTTTTAGATTCTGGCAAAATTAACACTCCCCCGTGCCGTTATACTTTTTTATAACCGCAATACATAAGAAATCAGCCGCTAATAACAAAAGGTATAGCCCCCAGAACACCAGGGAATCAAATATCCCTTTAAATATACCATAAAAGACCATTGCCAAAATGAGTAAAGTAAGCAGAATGGCCAATAATTTAAGGGTTTTTATCAAAGCAAAGCCTCCATTTCATATAAAAAAGATAATTGGAAAAAGTTATATTAAGATTATAACTGTATATCGATGCAAATATAAGGTAAACTCCATTACTTATCCTTGCAGCTGTTCCCCCTTTGTGGTACAATTTTACCTTGTTAGTGCCTGATAAGTTAACGGCAAAATGGTCAAAAAAGTTTCATTTTGGCCTGATGGTTGTTTTTTAGGTTGTGGTTCACATATAATTTAGGTAACAAGAGTACAATTTAGTGTGTACAAATAAAAGCAAAGGTGATAGCCTACTAAAACAACTTACAATTTAATAGTTCCGGGTTGGTGGCAAATAGATGCGGAGGTGATGCCAATGAAAAAGAAATGGGGCAAAGGGGATCCGGTTAATCTCTCGGATTTGCTGAAAATTACACCAGTAGCCAACGAAATCATGCAGCTCAGCGAGGAACTAGAAATAAGTACCACTGATGTGATGTGGATAGTAGCCCAAATTATTGATAATGGCCAAGAAGTTAACTCAGCACAATATGCCCGGCCTGTGAATGAAGATGATTTTTTTGATGAGGACTGGGAAGATATAGATTTAGAGCATCTTGAGGAAGATATGGAGCAAGCTATGTACCTGGTCAATGTTCGCATTAACGGGGGCGGCAGGTTCCCGGAGATAGGGTTTAAGGCTGGCATCAATGACCGTGATGATATAGCATATTTCTTCGACATGGTATT
>CAZUFR010000084.1:1533-3954 GCA_964619655.1 uncultured Syntrophomonas sp.
AAATGAATTGGCGCCGGGTTATGTATATTGCAGTGATAGTATTTGTGGCTGCCATGATATTTCGCAATATCCCCGATTCTAAACCGGAACCTCCACCACCGTTGTTTGATCAGCAGGTGATACTGCATGATTTTCAACATCTGGAGCATTCGGTCTATGAGGAAGGAAAATATCAGCCTGATTCTATATATTTCCCCTATAATTACGTTGGTGACCGGGGGGACGCGTTTTACCTGAGCATAAAGAATAAAGAGGGTATAACTACCTTAAAATATATTTTGAACAGAAAGCCTTCTGGACAAATGGAATATAACTTGAATAACCGCTGGCCGAATGTAACCCTGCCAACAGACCGCTTTGAGAGCTACAAGTATGAAGACGGTAAGTGGGTTACTATAACAGCTGCAAAGGACGTGAAAAGGTAAGTCGTGTTAGCCTCTATGGATTCCTATTCCCTTCATTAGCATGGGGATTATCCTGGTTGCCCATCCCCATTTTTTCGCGGCTTTTCCTTTCTGCTCTTATGGAAAGGTATTCTACCAGTGGAGAATAATGAAGTAAAGCGCTGGTTAAGACGACAGTACCCATTACTCCACAGATAGCGGCCAGACCACCGGTTACCATTTGGGTACCGGAGAGAAAATAGAAACAAAAAGCAAATATAAATCGAGCTATAACTCCATCCCTGCTTAGCATCGAACCTTCCTTCCTATATTGCCGTATCTAGCAATTTAAATCTAGCTTTTCATTTTAGTATTTAGTAGTTGTTAACTTGCTATGTACTCATAATGCCTGTAAAATCAGGTAAGATATGAAAAACTGACCTGTTTAAAGGGGTGTTTCTTATGCAGGAAAATATTATAAATATTGTTTACCTGGGAGTAGGGTTAGGGCTGGGAGCATTACTATGCTACCTGTTTGTAAAGGGCAGGTTACAAAATAGTTATTCCCAGGATATAAGCCAGCGTGAGGCTGAGGATGCAGTACTGCGGGAAAGGCTTCAAGGTCGGGAGGACTATATTCTGGAGTTAAAAGCGCGGCAGGAGGAGATGGAAACAAGGCTTAATGAGCTTCAGAGCGAATTAGCCCATGAACAACAATTAAAATCGGCCGCCGAAGAGAAGAGTAAACGGGTAAGTGAGCTGGAAACGGTATTAGAAGAGAAAGAGCAAAAAATAGCTGAATTAATTAATACTAATATTATTTTTCGTGAAAAACAGACCGAATTGCAAACCAGGATGGAAGAAGAGGCCCGGGCAATGGAGGAAAAAATGGTGATCCTGAATGAGGCTCAGGAACATTTGGCCAATGCTTTCAAGGCCTTATCAGCTGAAGCCCTGCAGAGCAATAACCAGACCTTTCTGGAGCTGGCTCGGGCTACCCTGGAAAAATATCAGGAAGGTGCAAGGGGTGACCTGGATAAACGGCAACAAGCCATTAATCAACTGGTAGAGCCCCTGAAACAATCACTGCAGAAAGTTGACCAGGAAATAAGGGAACTGGAAAAAGTCCGTAGTACTGCATATGCAGGACTCAGCCAGCAGGTTAAATCCCTGGCTGATTCCCAGGTACAACTACAGCTAGAAACTGCTCAACTGGTTAAGGCCCTGCGGATGCCTAGCGTCAGGGGAAGATGGGGGGAAATCCAACTTAAACGGGTAGTGGAGATGGCAGGTATGGTGGAACACTGTGATTTTTACCAGCAGCAAAGTACCGACAGCGATGAGGGCCGATTACGACCGGATATGCTTATCAGACTACCTGGTGAACGCTACATAGTAGTTGACGCCAAAACACCTCTGCAGGCGTATCTAGAGGCCCTGGAAACTAATAACGAGGATGGTAGGGTACAGAACTTGAAAGACCACGCCCGTCAGGTTAAGGTGCATATAAACCAGTTGGCCAGCAAGAATTACTGGGAACAGTTTAAACCTGCTCCTGAATTTGTAGTTTTATTTTTGCCAGGAGAGTCATTTTTCAGCGCAGCCCTGGAACAGGATCCGGAGCTAATCGAATATGGTTCTCAGCAGCGGGTAATTCTGGCTACTCCCACCACTTTAATAGCTCTCTTACTGGCAGTAGCCTATGGCTGGAGACAAGAAAGTATCGCTGAGAACGCAGAGCAAATTAGTGAACTGGGTAAAACCCTGTATGATCGTCTTAGTGTTTTAGCCGGATATTTCAATGATTTACGTAAAAGCCTGGAGCGCTCTATCGACGTATATAACCGCGCAGTGGGTTCTCTGGAAAGTCGGGTATTAGTAACAGCTCGTAAATTCCGGGAACTGGGAGCAACCACCAGTAATGATATCCCGGTTCTGGAACCGGTCGATAAAATCCCACGTCAATTAGTAGCGCCGGAACTTAATCAAGAAGAGGCACAAAACACAGTTGCCTGCACGTATGATGAAGAGGAATGAG
>CAZUFR010000084.1:4054-5845 GCA_964619655.1 uncultured Syntrophomonas sp.
AGAGGTGAAACTTATGTAGGAGCAGACCCATGTGTCTACCCGTCCTACCACTGAAAGTAGTTAGACGTTCGGGCGTATACTCTGTACAAAAAATCTAAAAGAATTTGCCATATTTTCAAAATATTTAGAAAAATCCTTTGATTTAATAGAATTATAGTAATATAATTATCAAGGGAGAATATATTTATATCTTAGTAGGAGGTGATAAATTGGATAAGAAGTTAATTGACCAGATCCTCAGGGATATCGGCCTGGAGCATATTGAGGAAGGCTCTGAGGTCAGAGAGGACAACGAATAAAAGGAAGCCATTTAAGACCACCCTTAAATGGCCTCCTTTTTTGTGTACGAATCACTTCTTTTTATTCTTATCTTTATCCTTATCCTTTTCCATTTCTTTCAGCAACTCGGAAACAGTCACAAACTGGTATCCCTGCTGTTTCAGGTTCTTAATTACCGTGGGCAGGGCCTCGTGGGTCTGTTTACAGGTATCACTGGCATGCATTAATATGATATCTCCCGGATGGGCCCGCTTACTTACCCTCTCAATGATCGTATTAATCCCGGGATTCATCCAATCAAGAGAATCTGTGCCCCACTGGATAGCCTCGTAATTGCATTCATGAATACCTTCAATAACCTGCTCATTGTAATCACCATTCGGTGTCCTGATCAGCCTGGCCTCAACTCCGGTAACTTCTTTAATGTTCTTGTGAGCCTTCATTACTTCTTCTTTCACTTCAGTTTTACTAAGGTTACTTAAATTAATATGGCGGTAGCCGTGACTACCGATTTCATGACCGTCCTTTTTAATCCGCTGCGCTATCTCGGGATACTGCTTTACCCAGGGTCCGGAAAGAAAGAAGGTAGATTTAACCTTATTTTCCTTTAGGATTTCAATGACTGGCATAGGGGTTTTATTACCCCAGCTGATATCAAAGGTCAGGGCTACGATCTTCTTATCAGTAGGAACCTCATAAATAGGTTTGGCACGATGATAAGCCTGTACGTACACTACACTGCTGGCCAGGACTACCAGCGCTACAATCCCGATTAAAATAATTTTAGCCTGGGATGGCATTTCATAGAAACCGAAAATCTTCGGCATACTAACCAGACCCCCCTATTTGTAGTTTTTTACAATTTTATGGTGTCTGGGTAAGCTTTATTACTATTTTCCAATTTTCATTAAGTCGGTCATAGTGACAAATATATAGCCTTCTTTTTTAAGGTCAGTAAGTATAATATCAACGGCATCAACGGTAGCCATGCTGTTAGGGCAGCCATCGTGCAGGATTATAACCTGGCCGGGTCCAATATTTTTTATTATATGACCGGCAATAACTGATGCTTTTTTCCCGTTACGCCAATCCTTACTATCTTGTTGATAGGTCCAGTAGGCTATAGTAAGGTCGTGTTTTTTGGTCATTTCTACCAGATCGTAAGACAGATAACCTCCGGGTGGGCGTAAAAACGCAGGGGTTTGGCCGGTGATGCTTTTAATAATGACGGTAGTTTTATTGATTTCCTCTAACTGGGCATCTTTTTTTAACTTATTAAAATCTGGATGGCTGTAACTATGATTACCAATCTCATGGCCTTCAGCGGCTGTTCTTTTCAATATATACGAGTGGGCTTCAGCTTTATTTCCCATAACAAAAAAAGTAGCCCGGGCATCATGCTTTTTTAGTACATCTAACAAGGCCGGAGTAAATTGAGGGTGTGGGCCATCATCGAAGGTAAGGGCAACTACCTTTTTATCAGTCTGAACCTTATCGATAAGAATCCTTTCT
>CAZUFR010000085.1:0-3459 GCA_964619655.1 uncultured Syntrophomonas sp.
TTATTACCGCCGACCACGGTAACTGTGAGATGATGTGTGGACCTGACGGGTGCCCGCATACTGCCCATACTACCGATGAGGTCCCCTTTATACTGGTAGCCGATGAGTTTTTTAACCACCGTCTACGTGAGGATGGGTCGCTACGGGACATAGCTCCAACGATGCTGGATTTACTGGGAATTCCCATACCTGAAGAAATGACCGGGAAAAAACTGTATTAATGAAGGGATGATTAGGATGAGTGTTATTGTTGATGTTTTTGGTCGGGAGGTTCTGGATTCACGGGGTAATCCAACCGTAGAAGTGGAAGTAATATTGGAAGATGGAACTATGGGACGGGCTATTGTTCCCTCGGGAGCTTCTACCGGTGCCCATGAAGCCGTGGAATTAAGAGATGGGGACAAAAATCGCTATAATGGCAAAGGGGTATTACAGGCAGTAGAGAATGTCAATGAGATTATAGCTCCTGAAGTTATTGGTATGGATGTAACCCACCAGGTGGATATCGATACCCTGATGATAGAAATGGATGGTACCCCTAACAAAGGCAGGCTAGGCGCCAATGCTATACTGGGAGTATCTCTGGCTGTAGCCCGAGCTGCTGCCAATTACCTGGAAATACCTCTTTACCAATATATCGGTGGGGTCAATGCTCGGGAAATTCCGGTTCCTATGATGAATATACTTAATGGTGGTAAACATGCCGATAATAACGTTGATATCCAGGAGTTTATGATTATACCTGCCGGTGCCCCTTCTTTTGCGGAAGGGTTGCGTATGACGGTAGAAATTTATCACACCCTTAAAACGGTTTTGAAGGGTAAGGGCCTGGCTACGGCAGTAGGTGATGAAGGCGGATTTGCTCCCAACCTGCCCTCCAATGAAGCTGCTATTGAAGTTATCCTGGAGGCTATTGCTGAAGCTGGTTACCAGGCAGGGAAAGACATTTTCCTGGGACTGGACGTCGCTGCTACGGAACTATATCGGGACGGAAAATACTACCTGGAAAGCACCCAACAGGTACTATCGTCGGAGGAAATAGTTGATTTCTACGTTTCCCTGGTGGAACGCTATCCGGTAATATCCATCGAGGATGGACTGGATGAAGATGATTGGGAAGGTTGGAAGTTGTTAACTGACCGTTTAGGTAAGAAAATTCAGTTAGTAGGGGATGACCTTTTTGTAACTAATACGGAAAGGCTGGCCCGGGGAATTGAACTGGGGGTATGTAACAGCATCCTGATTAAGGTTAACCAGATTGGTACTCTGACCGAGACTCTGGATACTATTGAAATGGCGCGGCGGGCTGGTTATACCTGTGTCATATCGCACCGTTCCGGGGAAACCGAGGATGCAACTATTGCGGATATTGCCGTAGCTACTGGCAGCGGACAAATAAAGAGCGGAGCGCCGGCTCGAACTGACCGGGTAGCCAAGTATAACCAATTATTACGGATTGAAGAGGAACTTGATAATTTCGCCATATACCGCGGGATAAAAACGTTTTACAATCTTAAGAAATAGAGCAAGTATTTTGTTTTTAGTCTTTTTATGATAGAATGTATGCTGTGATTTTGAATAGTTACCCTGGCATTTGATTAAGTGCCAGGGTAGAGAATATTTCTATTTAAAATGGGAGGTATAGACTTGGCTAAAACTATAGTACTTATTTTGCAGTTATTATGTGCCCTGAGCTTAATAGCTACCATTCTTCTTCAGTCGGGAAAAAGCGCAGGCCTTTCCGGAAGTATTGCGGGTGGTAGTGAAGCTATTTTCGGTAAGAAAAAGGGAGTTGATGATTTACTTAGCAAAATTACAGCTTATCTATGTGCTGCATTTATGATAATAACTATGGTCCTGGCAATTATGGGATAATTATATAATAAACATTACATAGTTGCTGCCGGGCTTGCCCTGGTAGCTTTTTTTATTATCGCTTTATTTTTAACATATCTGGGGCTATATCTTTCTTATCCGGGGTATTAGTATCTATACTATTACTTAATCGGGTTATGGACATTATAACAAAAGCCGGTATCAGAACTGCGGCTTGCAGATAAGGCGGGTATAGGCAGATGATGAATCATATAAACCCACAGGCACAGCCTTTCTTTTTAAGGGGCAGTCAGGAGACAGCTCTTCTATTTATTCATGGTTTCACTGCTTCTCCATCAGAACTATATCCCACCGCCCAATTAATTTATGACCTTAGCGGTTACACTTTGAGCGCTCCGCTATTGCCCGGGCACGGCACCAATCCTCGTTTTCTAAACAAGAGCAACTGGGAAGAATGGTATAATACGGTAAGAAAAGAGTTAAACTTTTTAATGGAGAATTATCAGCGGGTTTTTGTTGGGGGGCTATCCATGGGCGGGCTTTTAGCTCTGCACGCAGGCTCTATGGTAAAGGAACTCCAGGGTGCGATATCAATAAATGCTCCTATTTTTAATCGTTCTCCCCTACTGACAACAATCAGTCCCTTAATAGGGCGGATTCAGCCTTACTATCCTAAAAAGGATGGTCCGAATCAACGCAGATTAAAGCAGGAGGGTAGATTTGCCTATAATGTAATTCCGGCCAAGGCATTTCAAAGTTTAATGAATTTGCGTAATACTGTAATGGAGGAAGTAGATGAAATTAATCTGCCGGTCTTGCTGATTCAGTCTTTACAGGATGAATCGGTACACCCGCGCAGTGTTTATTATTTACAGGAAAAAATTAAGCACACAGAACTGATCGAGCTGCATTACTCTCAGCATGTAGCCACCATGGGTAGCGAAAAGGATAAGATAGCCCGGGCTATGGTAGATTTTATCAATAACTACAGTTAAACAGGTTCAGGTCTGTTCCGACACTCAGCAATGTAAAACTTCTATTAACAAGAGTGAAGATGGGGCTGAGAGTCGGGTTATTTGCAAAAGGAGGCAGAAATGATGTTAAGAGACGAGGCTATATCATTATTGAAAGAGTACCTGCATAATGAAAATTTGCTAAACCATTCCCTGGCGGTGGAGGCAATCATGCGCGGTTTGGCCCGTAGGCTGGGGGAAGATGAAGAAAAATATGGGCTGGCCGGGTTGTTACATGATATTGACTATGATTTTACTGCGGATGACATTGAGGCTCATTCTTTGAAAGGGGCCGAGATCTTAGAAAAACATGGGCTCCCGGCTGATATTGTCTATGCGGTTAAGGTACATAATGATGCTCATGGCCTGGAGCGCAAAAGCATGATGGATAAAGCTCTGTTCGCCACTGACCCGGTTAGTGGATTCATTACCGCGGCGGCACTGGTAAGGCCGGACAAAAGCCTTGACGGGGTGCAGTTAAAATCACTTAAAAAACGTTTCAAAGAGAAATCCTTTGCTCGAGGAGCCAGCCGTGAGAAAATGGCCACCTGTACCGAAATGGGATTGGAACTGGATGAGTTTATGACCATTGCCCTGGAAAGCATGAAAA
>CAZUFR010000085.1:3559-5728 GCA_964619655.1 uncultured Syntrophomonas sp.
ATTTTAGATTTGAAGGAGGATTTATGATAAATAGTGATGGCATCCTGGAGCACATGCGCCAGGAAAGCTACCGACCGCTAAGTTATGCTGAACTAGTAACTGTCTTAGGCATTAGCGAGGAAGAAGAGAATAAGTTTAATAAAGTACTGGGAAGGCTGGAAAAAGCGGGGGAGATAGTTAAGACCCGTAAAAACAAGTACGGCCTGCCCGAGATGATGAATTTAATAAGAGGAACAATAAGGTTAAATCAGCGTGGTTACGGTATTCTAATACCTGACGATGTTAAGTATCCCGAGATATTTGTATACAGCGGGGGACTAAATGGTGCCATGCATAGTGATAAGGTTATGGTAAGGCCAAGTACCGGCCATAACGGTGGGCAGCGTCCTGAAGGTGAGGTTATCCGGGTAATTAAACGGGCTAACCAGCAGTTGGTGGGCACTTTTGAACGGGGAAAAAAACAGGGGCAGGTAATACCGGACGATAATCGCCATTTTTATCCGGTTTATGTTCGCCCGCTAAAGAAAATGATAGTTAAAGATGGAGACAAAGTGGTAGTAAACATAACGTCCTGGCCAGGTAAAGACCGGGCTTTGGAAGGTAGAATCGTAGAAGTGCTGGGGCATAAAGGGGAACCGGGACTAGATTTACAGGTGGTTATTAAGAAACATGGACTGAGGACCGAATTTCCCGAAGCTGTACTGGAGGAGGCCCGGGAAGTAGCCCGTCCACTTACGGATGAAGAAATATCCCAGCGTCGCGACCTGAGAAACCTGCGTATGGTTACCATTGACGGCGAAGATGCCAAAGACCTGGACGATGCCGTTTCTATTAGCCGCATCCCTGAAGGCTACCGGTTGGGAGTGCATATCGCTGATGTTTCCCATTACGTCAGGGAAGACAGCCGTTTGGATCGGGAGGCTTTTGCCCGGGGAACCAGTGTTTACTTAATCGATAAAGTCCTGCCTATGCTGCCGACAGAGCTTTCCAATAATATATGTAGCCTTAATGCTAATCAGGAACGACTGGCTATGAGCTGCATAATGGACATAGACCACAGCGGGCAGGTGCAAAACTACGATATTTGCAAATCAGTTATTAGTATTAGTGAACGTATGACTTATACCTCGGTTAATCGTATATTGGTCGATGATAACCCGGAGGAAAAAGCCAAATTTAAAGAACTGTTGGAAGATTTCTATCTGATGAAAGAGTTGTCCGATATTCTTAGGGCCAGAAGGACAGCCCAGGGTAGTTTGGATTTTGATTTTCCCGAGTCCAAGGTGATTGTGGATGAAAATAGTTTCCCGGTAGAAATAAAACGTTTAGAGCGGGGGCCGGGAGAGATGCTGATTGAGGATTTCATGATAAAGGCTAACGAAGTAGTGGCTGAGCACATGTACCGGCAGCAGATTCCTATTCTTTACCGGGTGCATGAGAAACCGGATGAGGAGTCGATAACCAAACTTAATCTGGTCCTGGGAGGGTTCGGGCATAAGATAAAAGGCAAAAAGATTGAACCGCTAACCTATCAGAAAATCCTGAAGGATATCAAAGGCAGGCCGGAGGAGCAGATGATTTCCATGCTCCTGCTTCGTTCCATGAAACATGCGCGCTATGCACCGCAAGCTCTGGGGCACTTTGGCCTGGCCTCTCAATACTATTGCCATTTTACCAGCCCCATTCGCCGTTATCCGGATTTGGTAGTACATCGAGCTCTGAGCGCTTTGCTGGAAGGTAACATGAATAATAAGAAGCGCGCTACTCTGGAAAAGAAAATGGCCAAATACGGAGAACAATCTACTTTACAGGAGATAAAGGCGGAGGAAGCGGAACGGGAACTGTTAGATATCAAGAAGGCTCAGTATATGAAACAGTTTGTGGGAGAAGTGTTTGAGGCTCGGATTTCATCCATCCTGGCCTTTGGGTTCTTCGTTGAGCTTGATAATACCGTGGAAGGCCTGGTACACATCTCCAGTATTGCTGATGATTATTACGAATTCAACGAACGCAACTACACCCTGCTGGGCCGGCACAGCGGGAGAAAATTTAATATTGGTGATCAGGTACGGGTGCAGTTAGTACGAGTAGATGTTGACGATGCTAAAATCGACTTCGAGCTGGTGGAATAGAATGGGTGACAGGGGGACGGGGTTGTTGACACACTCC
>CAZUFR010000086.1:0-5712 GCA_964619655.1 uncultured Syntrophomonas sp.
GACTTATTTATTCATAGTATTTATTATTAAATTATCAACGAATACAACGGAGGTGAGAAAATGCAAGTAACTTTTTCACAGCATGCTACACAAAGATGTTCATCAAGAGCCATAAACAAGAAACATATAGATTTAGCTCTCCAATATGGAACTATAAAGCAAAGTCATGGTAAAAGGGTTTACGCATTGCTACAAAAAGATATGATTGACTTAATTGGCGACAATGCTGTCAATCATCAAGAATTGAAAAAGCTGAATAGCTTTGTGGTTGTTTGTGACGATAATGACATAATATCTGCTTATAATGCACAACCCTGGAAAATAAGAAAATTACTAAGGTCATAAATCTTTACGAATTGAGGAAGAACTTATCAATAAAAAAAATGGAGGTTAAACTGAAATGATTAATGTTAATGAGATGTATAATTTTTTATTTAATGGATTGCAGTTTTTAGATAAGAAGCACAATGAGAAAAAGCGTATGCTATTAATCATGCAGCTTCTGTACCTGAAATTATTGAATGATAATAAGACCAGTGTTTATCCGGAAACAGTCAATGGCTTTTCTCTAAAAGAGCTATCCATTGGTGATGTTAATAAAAACCTTAAGAGCTGTTTTTCACAATTAAACGGTAACCAGGGACATGGTCTGCTTTTTTCTAACCATAGTTATCAGGAAATAAGCAAAAATGAAATTAGAGCCTTACTGCAGCATCTGGAAAGATACTCATTTGCTATCAGCCCCAAAGACGGTAAAGATATGTTAAACAGTGTACTGGCCAGAGCTGTCGAAAAGCTGCTAAAAGATTTTGTCGAGCTATACATTAACCGCAAAAGCATATATTTTATAGACCCCCTGGCCACCAAAATGATGAGCAGTCTGCTTTTCAGCCAGGCCAATACCGATATAGAAAATCCCTCGGTCTACGATCCCAGTGCCGTCATTGGGTTCAACCTTTTGTATGCTGCCCGGGAAATGGCAAAAAGATTTGATTCGAAACTAGATGGTTGCCATTTTTACGGTCAGGAAGAAGACCCCTGGTTGGCAGAAATCTGCCTCTTGAATCTATTGCTGCACGGTATAAAAAATGTTCATATAGCCAGCGGCGATCCCATAAGTGCACCAGCATTTTTAGATAAGGGACATTTAAAGCAATTTTCTTATGTAATGATGAATACTCCACCATTGCGGAAGTGGAGTCACGAATATGCACAAGCAGATCCTTATGCCCGATTTTACCTGGGGGTACCCGGAAAGGCTTATGGGGATCAAGCAATCTTTATGCATGCCCTGGCTTCAATAGCCCCTGAGGGTAGAGCGGCAATCGTTGTCAACCCAGGCATACTCATGCGCGACGGTGTGGAAAAACAGGTAAGAACAATGTTAGCAGAGAGTAAACGTCTGCAAAAAGTAATTGCTTTACCACTTATATCTTATAAGGCGGGTAATTCCCTGCAATCTAATCTACTGCATATTGAAAATACGGGCAATAACTCCAACCATATACTGCTTGCCGATTTAGAAGCCATCAAATCGCAAAACAACCGCTTGTATGAAGAAATACTGACCAACAATGATTGGGTAGATATTTTGGAGGAATTAGCCCGGACAAACCGGAGAATATTTGCAGTTAATATAGCCAATCAAACTAAATATTTGCCTGCCAAAATACTAAAAGCTGATCTTGTATCTCCTGCGTTTCCGGAAGCAGCCGGAAATTTTATCAGTGCTGGCATAGTCTGTGGACCAGATGTAGAATATAACCGCGGTCCCCATTTAAGCCCATATACTCTTATTACCGGAAAAGGAGCCACCGATGAAGACTGGCTCTGGGAAATAGACCAGGATAAAATTGCGGATTATCTTGTGGTCAAAGAATATAACAAACTAATCCCTATGCAGCATTTAGTATATTCGTATCATGATCGGTATCTGGGGACAGTAAGCCTCGATGTTCAGGCATATGAAAAAGGAAACCTGTTACCCCTGAAAGATATTGCTGAAGTGTTTCGGGGGGTAATGGTAGGAGACGAAAAGGTAAGCAGTGAAGCCCATTACACCCATCTTATGCTCAATTTATCTGATGTACAGGACGGGATTATTAATCTTAGTACCATGGATAAATACGACTTTAGTGATAATTATAAAAAATACGAAAAATATGAACTCCAGGAAGGTGACCTGCTCGTATCCTGTCGTGGAACCCAGATAAAAATTGCCATTTTCCCTCCTGGCAAAGACAAGGTCGTCCTTTCGCAAAATTTTATTGCTCTTCGTCTGAAAAGCAACTACTTTCCTGAATATGTGCGATTACTGCTGGAAAGCCCGGTAGGACAATACTATTTCAATTCTTTGCAGGCTGGTGCAGCTACTTATAATTTCAGTGTAAAGGATATAGAAGGGATTCAAATACCCAATAAGGGCTATATCGAACAATCTTTGCTGGTGTGCGAAATGAAAGGTCTGGAACTGCTTCACGAACATGAGCAATATATTCAGAAACTATATTACCTGAAAAACAAAATCGGTTTGCTCAAAGGGAGCGGTTTGGCCGAGTATATGAAGATTACAGAAGAATTACAATCGGCAGATCTACTTAATATTTATGCTTCGTATAATAATTATTACTCGGCTAAAAAATTACTGGAAAATGGTGCTAACCCTAATCAGCCTGATGATATGGGCTTTACACCTTTAATGGTCGCTGCCTATCGGGATAATCGCAAAGTAGCCCGGTTACTTTTAGACCACGGTGCTGATCCTAATGCCCCTGGTCCGTTTGGTCGCACCGCACTATTTTTCAGCCAGCTTGAGCCAAATACGGTTGGAGATATGCTGATAGACGCCGGTGCCAATACTGAAATACAGGATGATTGGGGCAGTACTGTTTTGCATTATGCGACTATAAATAATGATGTAGATTACCACCTTTTTAATCATCTTGGCATTATCGGACCCGAGAATATGACCAGGCAAGACAAATTGGGGCGTACACCGCTTTTCCACCTTATAGCAAACCATGATTTTGAGACTATTAGTAGTTATTTGGAGTTTGAATATTCCAATTGGGATGATCGCTATAGTTTTTTAACTGAACAAAGCAAAATCAAGGATATTGAAGGAAATGCTCTCGGTCATATCCTGGCACTCAGCAATACTATTGACGAAGATTTATCTATCCATGATTGGCTCAGCGAATTGATCAGTAATGTCCAAAATAAGGACGGCGACACCCCGTTACATTTACTAGTTAAACTTCATGACTCCTCAACGATAAGACAATTATCTTATGAGGGCATTGATAAAGATCAACTAAACGCTCCCAATAATGATGGTTACACCCCACTGCAGTTGGCCGAGTTAAGCGGAGACATGGAGATATTGGAGCTTCTTACCAGGTAGTTTTAGCGCGGCATCCTCAACAATTATTAATCTCAGGAAAGGAGGGAAGTGTATATGGAAATAAAAAAACAGGTACCCAACATAACTGTAAATATTAGAGTTCCTTCTCCGGTATTCGAAAAACTAGAACAGGCGATTAGGGTAAGGAAAGATAACGGTATGAGAATATCCAAGAATTCTTTGTATGTTGATGCATTGGAAAAATACCTGGACCATCTTGAACAAAATGAACCGATTCAACCAGGCATAAAAAACGAATTCTAGCAATCAGTAATCAGATAAACTATATGCAGGTCTGGGACGCTGGATAAGATTGCAAACAGCCTCAATAGGCAACGGGTTATCTGGTGAAACGTTCACCAGAAGAAAGGGGGTTATAATGTGAACCGGGAAGAAAAAAGGTATGCTCCACCACGGATTTGGCCGGGTATACTGGAGATGGAAAAACAACAGCCTGGATTAGAGGATTATCCCTTTCCTTATTTGATTAAGTCCGGGGGTAAATTGCTGGGTTTATTCTTTGGATTGGACGATGGCGGAGTTAGGCAAATAGCCGACTTATTGCAAACTAACCCGGATTTATATTGCAAACTGATAATAGGACTCTATCCAACCTGTATCAGCGGAGATCAGGAACTAGAGGGAATGCTGGCTTTGCAAAATAGTTTTCCGGATCAGGTGGAGTTCCGTCTTTACACCATTAATAACCTCAGAAGTGGAGCCAGCAGTTCACTGATGTTCATAGACGAATCTGGTGAGAATACGGTTTTAGTCACCGGTTCCCTGCTCGGGTTTAATTCTCTTCCATTAAAATCTAATAGATCCAGCTTTGTCTTTCGCCCTGAAACAACCCTCATACGGGATTGGATATACTGGTTTAATTATATTTGGGTCAAATATGCTATTCCCCTGAATTCTTTTACAGCCAGAATTCCTCCCCTAGTACCAATAGAAGCTACTGAAGAAGCAATTAAAATGTGGGAAGATTATTTACAAACATGCCAGCAAAGCCTGGAATATCAAGTTGTTAAGGTGGAGATAGATCCAAAAACCGGTGAAATGGTAGTTATAAATGAAGCCGGTGAAGAATTAGCTCTACCTTCAACGGAACTGAACATACCACAAATAAGCCCACTGGTAGATAGACTTTCCCGCTTATATTCAGCCGGTAAACTGGTTTCTTTCAACAAATTATCGCGGATTGCTCCCATCGATTGCCCGGCTCAAGCTGAGTGGTTCGGGTTGGATAGTTTGCGAACAGTGGGGACGGTTACAAGGGAAGTGAAATACCGAATATCGGCTCTTGAGCCTGAAGCTTTAAGAAAGTTTAACAACTTTAAAACAAATGGGGCCACTTTGCTACGCCGTTTGGGTTTTTCCCTGGGTGATGGCTTGCACTGGATGCCGGATGCTATGATTGTTTTATTGCAAAACGAGTTAAATCGTATTACTGATGATGCTCTGGAATTAATATATAATTCTATGGGAATTAGAACCAGGCATCTTCCAGGGGCTGACCAAAGAAGGGAAACTATTCAGGCTTTTATTAAACAACGGCAAGAAAAAATCGTTGGCGATGCCAACAGAATATATGAGGAATTCTTTCCCGGGGAAAAACTGGAGCAACGGGTAATTGATATTATTACTGGTGAACTGGAATTTCGATTAGAAAAGGTGTTAACCGGCAAGGTTTTTCCTGATGTGCTGCAGAATAGCATTGTATTTTCTTTCAGCCCTGGCGCAGACCAATCGGTATTATTTGATCAACCATTTTTACTATTAAAAGACCTGGCTTTATTTCCAAGAATGATTTTAAGTGAAGACTACTATTTTCTAAGAGGCATTAGGATAGATTCAGATGAATTGTTGGAGGCAGTTGATGTCTGCAATGATCAAATTATCGCCGCAGCTGGACAACCTGATGTGAAAAATAGGGCCCACAAGGAATTATCGCTGCTTAAAGAAATCATTAATGCAGAAGTTTATAGCGAGGTTAAATGCCGTGCAATTTTCGCTGTGATGGACGGTGTGCCGGAAGATAAAGTAAAGGAAATTATTAATGAGGGATTAGTATCAGGTTGAATGCAGGTGTTCGTTTTTCCCCCTCAAAGGAACTATTTCAAGGGTTGGATGCCGAGTGCTGATATTGAAAACACCCATATATTTCTCCTACCTCCAGGAACACAGGTACTTCTCCGCGATATCTATGGCGATAAACAAGCAGAATCCCATTAAGCTAAGAACCACGATACCGGCATACATATCCAGGTAATTCACCCGCAGCCAGGCATCCATAATGAAATAGCCCA
>CAZUFR010000087.1:0-5711 GCA_964619655.1 uncultured Syntrophomonas sp.
GTATTTGCCTATGTTTATACCCGTCCTCTGATTATTCTGCTGGCCCCGGGTCTGCCCGGCCAGTATATTGACCTGGCCGTAACCCTTACCCATATAATGTTTATTCAAACCTTTTTCATGGCCTTGAATGGTTTTTCCATGGGTATCCTAAATTCCTATAATCACTTTGCATCCCCAGCTATAGGCAGTCTGGTATATAATCTGTGCATTATTCTTATTGGTTTAGCTCTGGTAAAACATCTGGGGATTGCGGCTTTTTCTTATGGAGTAATCATTGGTGCCGCTTTGAATTTTGCGGTTCAGATACCGGCTCTGCGTAAAGTAGGTATGAAATACACCTTTTCCTTCGACTATCGTGATAAAGGATTTCGCCAGATTATGATTTTGATGATTCCGGTACTGGCAGGTTTGGGAGTAGTTCAGTTGAACCTCTTTGTCACTCAGAACCTTTCTTCCGGTCTGGGGTCTGGAACCATTAGCACTCTTAACCTGGCCCAAAGAATCATGAACCTACCTATTGGTATTTTTGCTGTTTCTATTGCTACTGCTATTTTTCCTACTATGACGGCCCTTACTGCCCGAGGAGAACTGGATATGTTCAAGCGCAGCAGCTCACTAGGCTTAAGAGCTATTTTCCTGGTAACTATTCCAGCTTCCCTGGGGCTTATGGCTATTGGAGAACCTCTTGTAAAACTACTTTTTCAGCAGGGTGAGTTTACATCAGCCATGGCAACTGCAACTAATGAAGCCTTATTTTTTTATTGTTTCGGGCTGTTTGCTTATTCCTCTATTCAGGTATTAAACCGCAGTTTTTATGCCTTGAAAGATACCCTGACTCCAGTAATTGTTGCTGCTATTACTATTGCCGGCAATATATTTCTTTCTATTAATCTGTCTTCCGGGCCTATGGGGCACAAAGGTTTGGCCCTGGCCTATTCATTGGCCGGTATATTAAACCTGGTATTACTTCTAAGCATATTAAGACTTAAGGTAGGCAAACTGGGGGGGAGTAAAATATTGCTTAGTTTTACTATCTCAACCGGGGCTTCCCTCTTAATGTATGGGGTAGTTCGGGAAACCATGAATTATCTTATGAGTACTCTGGGACTGGCCTTCAAGCTTAACCTGCTTATAAGCGTTAGTACCGGTATTGTACTGGGAGCATTGTTCTATGCAGTTCTTATCTACCTGTTTAAACTGGAAGAGAGTGAACTGGTCTTAAATATGATAAGGAAACGTTTTTCCGGCCATGCTTAATTCCAGTGCCCCGCCTATCTCTTCTATTGACCCGGCTAACATTTTTTCTCAAATCCTGCCCCGACCTTCAATTGAAGTGAAAAAAATAATCAGGTATAATTGAATCCGTGACAAAAACCACTATAATCAATACAAATACATTGAAATCTTGTATATCATGGGGATACCCTGAAGGGCACACGCGGTCCTTTTGATATATATTGAAATCTCATTAGAATGAGTTTGTGAACAAAATTAGGTGACAGAGGAACCGTCCCCTGTCACCCGTACCCGGAGGTTATACATTGCAAGACAAAATTAGAAACTTCAGTATAATAGCCCATATCGACCATGGCAAGTCTACCCTGGCTGATCGCTTGCTGCATTTTACCGGTGCTTTAAGCGACCGGGAAATGCGCGAGCAGTTTCTGGACAAGATGGATTTGGAAAGAGAAAAGGGCATAACTATAAAACTACAGCCGGTTCGGTTGAAATATCAGGCCCGCAACGGAGAAGAGTATATCCTGAACTTGATAGATACTCCGGGGCATGTAGACTTTACCTATGAGGTATCCCGCAGCCTGGCCTCCTGTGAAGGTGCTCTGCTGGTGGTTGATGCTTCTCAGGGAATAGAGGCTCAAACCCTGGCTAACGTATATCTAGCCATGGATTTAAATTTAGAGATTATAGGAGCAGTGAATAAGATAGACCTCCCTGGTGCCCAGCCCGACTTGGTAAAACAGGAGATGGAAAATGTATTGGGTCTGGATAAAGAAGAGCTCTTACCCATATCGGCCAAATTAGGAACGGGAATAGAAGAGGTTCTGGAAGCGATAGTGGAACAGATACCACCTCCTCACGGTAATGAAAACGGCCCCTTGCAGGCTATGATATTCGATTCTTATTTTGATTCCTATAAGGGAGCCATATCCTATATCAGAGTGTTTAATGGCAGTCTACGCAAGGGCGATATCATCCGTATGATGTACAGCGGCAAGGAATTTGAGTTGACCGAAATCGGAGTACTCTCCCCTTATATGACCGAAGTGGAATCACTTAGTGCCGGCGAAGTCGGTTACCTGGCGGCGGGGATAAAAAACGTCAAAGATACCCGGGTAGGTGATACCATAACCCTGGCTTCCCGGCCTGCGGACAAGGCCTTGCCCGGTTACCAGGAAGTAAAACCTATGGTATACTGCGGACTTTATCCTCTGGAAAATAGTGATTTTGAGAGATTGCGCGATGCCCTGGAGCGTTTGAAACTTAATGATGCCTCCCTCCATTACGAGCCGGAATCCTCTGATGCACTGGGCTTTGGCTTTCGCTGCGGATTTCTGGGTCTGCTGCACCTGGAAATTGTCCGGGAGAGGCTGGAACGGGAGTATGATCTTAGCCTGCTGGCTACTGCTCCCAGCGTAGTCTACAAGATACTATTGACTGATGGTAGTGAACTATATGTGCAAAATCCTACCCATTGGCCAGCGGCCCAGAAAACCGAACAGGTTATGGAGCCTTACGTTAAAGCTTCCATCATGGCCCCTAACGAATACGTGGGAGCGATTATGGAATTGTGCCAGGAAAAGCGGGGCAGCTTTATCACTATGGAATACCTTACCTCGCAGCGAATAATGATTACTTACAAACTGCCTCTGTCGGAAATACTATACGACTTTTTTGATGCCTTGAAATCTCGTACTCGGGGCTATGCTTCTCTGGACTATGAGATTATCGGCTACGAAGCTTCTGATTTAGTTAAACTGGATATTATGTTAAACGGTGAAGTAGTAGATGCCTTGAGTTTCATTGCCCATAACGATCGAGCTTATTACCAGGCCCGTGCCATAGTCGAGAAACTGCGTCGGATTATACCCCGGCAGATGTATGAAGTAGTTATCCAGGCAGCCATAGGCAGCAAGATAATTGCCCGGGAGAGTGTTAAAGCCATGCGCAAGGATGTCCTGGCCAAGTGTTACGGCGGCGATATTACCCGTAAGAAAAAACTGTTGGAGAAACAAAAAGAGGGTAAAAAGAAAATGAAACAAATTGGCCGGGTTGAAGTACCCAAGGACGCCTTTATGACCGTAATGAATATAGAAGATGACTAAGAATTAAGAATTGAGAATTATAAATTTTGAATTAAGGAAGGAAAAGCAGGGCTTTTCCTTATTGTACAGATATGGGAATTAAAAATTTAAAATTAAAAATTAAAAATTCGCCCAGCATGGGCGTATACATTCATATCCCCTTTTGTATTAGGAAGTGCAATTATTGTGATTTCTTTTCTCTTCCTTTGCAGGACCAATCTTACCTGGATAAATACACTCAGGCTCTGCTGAATGAAATCAAGGTGCGGAGGCGGGAAATGTCCGCAGTGCAGCTGGAAAGCATATACCTGGGCGGGGGTACTCCCAGCTTACTTAACGGGCAGCAGCTTAAGTCTATCCTGCAAACTGTTGCTAATGAGTTTACCCTTTTACCCGGCGCCGAAATCAGCCTGGAAGCTAACCCGGCTACCCTGGATAAAGTTAAGCTGGCACAAATGGAGGAAGCGGGAATAAACCGCATATCTTTGGGAGTGCAGAGCTTTTTTGATGATGAGTTGGCTCTGCTCGGGCGGATTCATAACGCCGATGCGGTGATGGAAACTATAGAACTACTTCATGCCCGGGGGTGGAAGAATTTTAACCTGGATTTAATCTATGGCCTGCCGGGACAATCTCTGGACAAATGGTTACAGAGTCTTAAGCGGGCGGTGGATTGTAGTCCTTCTCATTTATCTTTATACCTGCTACAGCTGGAGGAGCAAACTCCTATGGGAAAAGATGTGGCCGGTGGTCGGCTTAAGATGTTGGATGAAGATAACGAATGGTATATGTTTGACCAGGCCATGGAATACTTGGAAGGTAAGGAATTTGAGCATTATGAGATATCCAACTTCTGCCGGTCCGGGTATGAGTGCCGCCATAACTTACGCTACTGGCAGGCGGAAGAGTATCTGGGCCTCGGTGCCGGGGCGGTAAGTTTTATAAACGGCAGTCGTTTTATTAATGAACCCTACCTTAAACAGTACATTGATACATTATCAAGCGGTGAACAATGGCCGGTTAAGGAATTGGAGCATATGTTAGGACGGGAATTAATGATTGATGCTCTCATATTAGGCCTGCGTTTATGTACAGGAATTGACCTTAAACAGTTTAAACAGCGCTTCGGGGTAGATATTACCAGCGAATATAAAGAAATAATTGCGTACTATAGAAACAGAGGATTATTGAATATAGTAAATGGTCACCTTAAGTTTACTAAAGCCGGTTATTTTCTATCTAATCAGGTTTTATGCCAGTTTATGGCCTAATTCGGAGGCTTGACAAAGGGTTAAACAGGTGCTATTTTTTAGTAAATACTGATTAGCACTCAATAGGAGAGAGTGCTAACAGGCAGGTGAGAAATAATGACCCTGGATGAAAGAAAAAAAGTAATTCTGGAGTCAATTATCAAGGATTATGTGGAAACTGCGGAACCAGTTGGCTCCCGGGCGGTGGTTAAAAAACACGGCCTGAAAATAAGCGCGGCTACGGTACGTAATGAAATGTCCGACCTGGAGGACATGGGTTACCTGGAACAGCCTTATACTTCGGCTGGCCGTATTCCTTCCCAGAAGGGTTTTCGTTATTATGTCGACTGCATGATGGAACAGGAGAACCTGGATGAAAAAGAGACTGAGGTTTTATTGCACTTGCTGGATGATAGTTTCCACGAAGTTAATGAACTGGTGCAAAAAATCGGTCATTTTCTGGCGCAAACAACCAAATATACTTCCTTTGTTATTGTTCCCTCAGTTCGCCTGAGTAAGTTTAAATACCTCCAGCTTATCCCTATTGAACTGGGTAAGGCCCTGGTGTTATTGGTAACTGACCTGGGTGTGGTTATGCATCGTAATATTGAAGTACCGCAGTCAATTACCGCTTCGGAACTGGAGTTAATTGGCCGCATGTTCAATCAGGTTTTGGCCGGAAAAAAAATAATGGAGATACAGCGCAGTGACCTGCAGCAGTTAAGAGATGAACTAAAGCAACGCCGCAAGGTAATTGATCACGCCCTGGAAGCTATAGAGAGTCTGCTGGATAATTCCAATGAAGAAAGGGTAATCATCAGCGGAGCCCTCAACATTATGAACGAGCCCGAGTTCAAGGATGTAGATAAGTTAAGAAGAATACTGGCTTTTCTGGAAGAAGAAACCCAGCTAATGGATATGGTGCCGGAATCTTTAGGTGATGAAGTTGATATCAGGATTGGGCAGGAAAACCAGTCCGAAGACTTTAAAGAATTGAGTTTGGTGTTTGCCGGATACCAGACCCAGGGGGAACAGGGGAAAATGGGTTTAATGGGTCCGGTACGTATGGAGTACTGGAAGGCTGTGGGCAGTCTGGATTCAGTTCGTGAAATCATTGAAGAAATAATAAGAAAACGCTTTT
>CAZUFR010000088.1:0-5637 GCA_964619655.1 uncultured Syntrophomonas sp.
TTAATTAGAAAGGACGGATTCCGCAGTTGCAACCGTAGAATCCGTCCCTTTTCCTGTTTTCTATTCCCTGCTGTTTAGATCAGATTGTTTAAAAATAACCTTTTAATCCGCCGCCCCAGACCAGGTTCCGCCTCCGGCATTTCATCCAAAGACTCCGCTGGTTTAGGATTAGACCATGCCCCTGGATAATGCTGCAAACGGTATATTCGGGCTTCTTTCTCCTGCAGATTTTTTCGTAGTTCCTGTGATGCCTGCTGGTGATAAGTGACTTCCTTTAGTAACCCGGCATTCCGTATTTCCAGCTTGCGAATACTCCTTTTAAGACTGGATATATCCCGCTGATAATAAAATATTTTTCTATGCAGTTCCTGGTTCTCGCCTGCCAACCGGGTTACTTCTTCTTCTAAGCGCTCAAATAGCTGGTTAAGCGATTCTTTGTTTAACTCCCCCTGCTCTCCTGTCCACAGCCTGACTACCTGTTCCCTGGTAGCAATAAGATTATATTCCATAAGAAATCTAACTCTTATTTCTCCCCTGCTCAGTTCTCCATCACAGGAAATTTCTTTAATGTTGATAACGAAACGGAGGGAATCTGTGTGTTCCAGAGCCTGGTTAAAATCACTGTAGGATACTCGTTCCTTTATGGTTTCTTCTTTCTTGACCAGATGCATACTGCCTTGATCGTCTTCTAACAAACATAGTATGTCAACTTTAACCCGGATTTCCACTGCCTGCCCCTGGGGAAGTACTTCTGAGTGCTTTACCTTAATCCTGAGATCCTCCAGGGTACGATGAAGTCGCTCGGAGGGATAACTGTATTCCCCACCCAGGTGTCGAGGTCTTTTAAGCTGAGCCATAATTACCGGCGACCATATGGAAAAGGCCTGTTCCATTATTCCACCTTCTTTTTCCACTAATGCTAATTTATATTACAAATTCGGGTTAAGTATGATTAGTAAGAAAATAGACACAGCTAACGCACTACCATTAGGGGAACTGAATTTTATTATAATTTTTAAGGAAGCGAAAGCGAAAGCTTCCGCAAGAAAAACGCAAAAAAAACTGCATGAAATTCATGCAGTAGTTGCCTAATTTATTATTTAGTTGTTGGCGGAAGCTATACGGATTTCAAAATCTTGCTTATCATAAACGAAAAGTTCAACAGTTTCGGTAAGAACATCAGCATAAGTGTATGAAACCCGGCGCTCAATCTTTCTCTCGTTCAACTTAATTACGAATATATTGGGGTATATAGACTCCAGAACACCTTCTCTTTCTACGATGCGGTTCCTTCCCCGGTTGGCCTTTAATCTGATTTTGCTACCCACAAAAGATTCCAGGTCTCTTTTTATATCCGATAAAGCCCTGGGAGAACTCACACTACCACCCTCTTTATAGAAATATCACTTATCATTCTATACCAGGGCAGAGATAAAGTCAATAGTGAAATAAATAGTATATTAGAAAACAATTCTGATGTCAACTCATAAATCAGCTAAAAATCTCGCTAAATACAGTTTTTTTTCGCCAACAATCTCTAAAACTATCCCCTTTTATTTAGTGTATTTGTCGGCTACTTTACTGGCAGCACAGGCATCGGGTTTAATCTTGGCAGCAAAACCACTATTTACTATCATTCCTGTAACCTCTTTAATTAAATCTTTAGTTTCACCATGGGTGCCAACATCTAAATGTATTTCCACTTTCATATCTTCCCGCCCATGTTCTTTAAGTAAATGAGAAATCTTATCAGCCAGGGTCAGGCTAAGAGAGGCTTCGTAAAAGATGCGCTGGCGTAAGCTTTTTATTTTCTGTTCCATAGATTTGTTATAGTAGTAACGGGCACCCTTGCCCTGGCGGTGAATTATAATAGCACTGACAAAACAGGTTCCCTGCTGATGGGGATGTGAATCACTGCCTACCAGGAGTTTGTAAGACCGGGTAATGTCTTCACTTATATAGTCCAGGATGTCTATTATTACTTCGTTTAGTTCCATTTGACCTTTACTGGGACTGTGAAACATCATAATTACGCCTCCTGTAAGGGCAGGTTATTGGCCAGTAAAATAAAATCATCCAGGCTAAGATTTTCCGGCCGGGACCAGGGTGATATCCCCCATTGCTCCAGCCATGCCCGCATCTGGTTTTTATCCTGTCCCGAAAAATCAGTACATATATTTAGCATAGTCTTTCTGCGTTTTTGGAATGAAAATCGCATTAGTTTTTTAAAAACAATCTCATTATTAACTTGTATTCGTTCCTGCCGGGGTGTTATCCGTAATACCGCAGAATCAACCTCCGGCCTGGGGTAGAAACAATTACGAGATACATTCATCATAAATTCACTATCAGCATAATAAGAGGTGGTTAAGGTAAGCAAACCATAATCTTTTCCTCCAGGACTTGCCATTATCCGCTGTGCCACTTCTTTTTGCATCATCAAGGTGGCGGATTGTAAATGAGGACATTTTTCCAGAAGATAAAAAATTATTGGAGTAGTTATGTTATAGGGGATGTTAGCGCAGACCTGATAAGGCTGGACAGCGGGAAGAGCAAAGGCTTTTATCAGTTCCTCTTCCAGATTTACATCCAGTATGTTAGCAAATAACAGCTGTACATTAGTATATTCGGCCAATACTTCTTGTAGCATCACCTCTAAATCCCGGTCTATATCTATGGCCAGCACCCCTCTGCTGTTTTCGGCCAATTGTGTAGTAAGGGTACCCAGGCCAGGCCCTATTTCAATAACATAGGTATCCCGGTTCAAATTACATGATGTTACTATTTTGTTTAATATATTGCCATCTATTAGAAAATTCTGACCCCATTTTTTACGGGGAAAAAATCCATAGCGGCGCATTAAGTCTCGAATTTGTGATAAAGATACTGCTTGTATCATTCCTCTCATCTTTTGCTTATTATACTATAAATCACTATTAAGCACCCGGCACCGGGCAAAGATAAATTTGAAATAGGTACAAAAAACCCCGGATGTTTAACCCGGGGTTAATATTACTAAAATGCCGGACGCTGTTGTTTTAGCTTGTTATTTATATCATTAATATCGTCCTGGAAATTCTGTATAGGTTTGCCTTCAATAATACCTGCTGCTACGTCATTAATCCGTTTAATCAAATTAGGATCAGTAGTTACCAAAACCTGAGATATGCGGCTGTCGCTGGCTTTTAGCTTATTAGCCACTGTACTTTTAACCTTATTAATGGTAGCGGCGTCCCTGGTAGCAGTTGGTTCCAGGGTTAAACCTACCATTACCACCTGACCGCTATAATTAGTTCTAGCAGCATTGGTATTGGTCATTTTGTTAGTAGTTGCGGTATTATCAGTATTAGTCATAGCTATACTGGAAACTACCACACTGGCCCGTTTTACTCCCTGTACGCTCTCTGCCATTTTCGAAAGCTTGCTGGCCATTACCCGTCTTTCACTGGCAGTCATTTCCGTAGTAGGCTTTTTGGTTGTGACGCCGGGTTTACGTTCCGGAGTCATTGGCTTTTTGGCTGTAGTCTGGCATCCCATCAGACTTATAAGTAGGAAACTGATGCATAATAATAGTGTAAAGATTTTACGCAATGATGGATCACCTCCTTTTTTATTGTCTGTTTTATTTTTCTGTCATTACATGAATTTAAACCGAGGAAAAGGCTGGGAAATTTAAAAATAATCATAAAAAAACCTCCTGCTCAAGCAGGAGGCCATTTTTCTGTTTTTTTAGTCTAATAAATAAACCTTGACAGTTCTGCGTCCCCAGCTCAGGCATTGAGAACGGTCTTCCATGAATAAATCCAGGCGATTTCCTTTTATTGAACCGCCCGTATCAGCAGCCCGACCGTAGCCATAACCTTCAATATATAGTCTGCTTCCCATGGGAATAACCCTGGGATCTACCGCTACCATTCCTACCTCAGGATTTTTCCCAGTGGCAGTACGGTTTCCAGTATAAGTATAGGCTGAGGCTTCCATATAGCGGGCTTCGCGGAAATTCATCATTTGATTACCACGGGAAACGGCAGTAATAGTTCCCATAGCAATAACTCGGTTTTTCGGTTCTACCAGGGTTTCGCTATTAATAACCTCCCGTTTTACCTCCTCACCATTGTGATAGGTAATTTTTACGGTATTTTTAGCCAGGCCATCTTTTCCCGCAATTATAGTTTTAGTTAAACCTCTTTCTAAACTATTGTCACTAGTACGCTCTACCCCACAGGGAATAGGTTCCTCTACGCTTACTTCGCTCTCAGTAACCCGTATGACTTCTATTTCCTGGTCAGGCACAGTTTTGGGAACCGGAATCGTTTTTACGATATCCTTTTCTCCCAGTTTAAAACCAGCCAAGCGAATGGCTTCTTTAACGCTTATTGGAGTGGTAATTAATTCTTTGCTTTTTCCGTCAGCAATAATCTTTACTTGAAAGGCCCGGGTTACCACGATACGGGTATTCTTCTTTACTTTACTGTTAAGAGAAGGTTGTACTCGATCATGTTTCCCCACTGCTATAGCTTCGTTATCCAAAACTCCACCAACCGTACTTGTGAAAAAAACTCCGCTTTTGATTACTTTGCCATCAACTGCAATAGTGACTGGTTTTTGTAAGGCAAAAAAGAGACTTACCCCAAGAACGATTATAAAAAGAATCGTTGCTGCCAGGATAGTCGTCTTCCTAGACCAGACAATCCCCATAACTCTCCTCCCTTTCATTCAAACTACTTGTTTGTAAATAGTTTGAATACAAACAACATTTTAGCCATAACCCCGGTCATAAGTCAAACTTATTGACATTTGCTGGCTAATGTTTACTTTTTATGGTTGCCTCCCCATAAAAAGCTACTCAATTAATTATTATCGTCCTGCTCTAATTTTATTCCTAAAGGTGTAAAAACTTTGCTGAAAAACATTTTTTACCATTTACTAAATAAGTCGAATTTATACGTAAATAGGCGTAATAATTAAGTTGTTGAGTAAATACTTCGAATCTGTAAACTTGACTGCTGTTTAGAGTGAGGGGTGAGGGGTGAGGGGTGAGTATTGTAGGGGCAGACCCATGTGTCTGCCCTGCCGGGCACAAAAAGTTTTTTAACAGAACCTCTATTTTCATTAGTAGTACCTGAGCATGAGGTAAAAAAAAGAGCCTGGTAAGGCTCTTTAGTCGTTTATGCGGAAAACCTTTTTGGTATTTAGGGCGGTGAGGTAGGCGATTTCTTCGGGGGGTTTGTTTCTGATTTCTGCCAGTTTAGCAGCTATATAGCTTACATTAGCCGGTTCATTACGTTTGCCCCGCAGTGGTTCCGGGCTTAAATAAGGGCAATCAGTTTCAATCAAAATCCGGTCTAAAGGAATCTTCCCCGCTACTTCCACGGTTTTTTTAGCATTTTTATAGGTTAAAGGCCCGGCAAAGGATAAGTAAAAGCCTTCTTTCATCAAATCAATAGCCAGGGGCAGGTGTCCGGAGTAGCAATGTAAAACTCCTTCGCTGCGGCCGGCTTTTTCTTTTTTGATTATACTAAGGACCTCCTGATGGGCATCACGGTCATGTATAACAATAGGCTTGTACAGTTCCTGAGCCAGTTTAATTTGAGCTATAAAGGCCTTTTCCTGTACATCACGGGGAGACAGGTTGCG
>CAZUFR010000089.1:0-5612 GCA_964619655.1 uncultured Syntrophomonas sp.
GCCCTCCCACTGGCCCGGGATTTTCTTTTTTATCTGTTGCAATCACGGCTGATTAATAAGGCTGCAATTGTTGGCAGTATTCGTCGGGGCAAGGAAATGGTAAGCGATATTGATATTGTAGTAGCCAGTGACGCCCCTGCTGCTTTGTATGATTTTATTAAGGATTTTCCTGCCATCACCCAGATAGAACAGGTGGATCCCGATTTAATCCGGGGAGAGTTGGCACCGGGAATAGAATTTGAGGTTATTATAGTCGCCCCGTCTGATTATTTTCATAGTTTAGTTTGGACTACAGGGAGCAAAGAACACCGGGAGCGCCTTTTTGCCGGCATAGATAGGCAGGATTTTAAAGATTTACAGAGTGAGACCGAGGTATATACCCGATTGGGTTTGGATTATATAGCTCCAGAACTGCGGGAAAACCGGGGTGAAATTGAAGCTGCTAGGGCCGGCAATTTGCCCAAGCTTATTAATTTTCCTAATATCCGGGGTGACCTTCATGTTCATTCCAACTGGAGCGATGGGGTGGAACGAATAGAGGATCTAGCCACCGCTGCTCGTTCCCTGGGCTATGAGTATATTGCTATAACGGATCATTCTAAATCTTTGACTATTAGCGGGGGACTATCAGAGGAAAGGCTGCAGGCCCAGGGTAAAGTGATTGATGCTTTGAATGCCCAAGCCCCTGATGGTTTTCGCATTTTAAAAGGTATTGAAGTTGATATTCTAAAAAATGGTGAACTGGATTTTCCGGACCATGTTCTTAAGGAACTGGATATAGTAGTAGCCTCGGTACACAGTAATTTCAAACTGGATGCAGATAAACAGACCCAGCGCATAGTAGAGGCGGCTAAAAATGAACACGTTGATATGATAGGACATTTAACCGGGCGTTTATTAAGCCGCCGCAGCGGCTATGAAATAGATGTGGATAAGATAATTGATACTTGTGCCCGTTATCATACGGCCCTGGAGATTAATGCCTACCCCGATCGCCTGGATATAGATGAGCACATTGCCCGTAAGGCCAAAGAGCGTGGTGTGAAGGTAGCTATAAACAGCGATGCCCACCATAGAAATGGGTTAAAATTGATGGCTTATGGTGTTACCACTGCCCGCCGCGGTTGGCTGGAACCAGGTGACGTTCTAAATACCCTGAGTTTAGATGAGCTGTTGAAAGCACTGGGTCAGGGAGCAGATACCCGGAATTAAGCCCCTACACCGCTTATCCAATCAGGGAATAGTGCCTATCCGCGGGCAGACACACGGGTTAAGCCCCTACAATTCTTGCCCCTCACCCCTCACTTCTCACTCTAAACAATTAATCAAGTTCTAAATTTGAAGTCATTTACAAGACAATTCTGTTATTAATGCCCGATTTCTTATTTTCCCCACGGGAATAAAGCAATGCACTCTGGCTCAATACTAAAGCAGTAAGCTCTATGCAGGAGGACTGATGAGTTGGAGTTTGTTTTAAGGGCTGCGGCCATGTATTTTATGGCTTTATTGATGGTGCGTTTGCTGGGAAAACGGGCCCTGGGTGAGCTGGGGCCTTTTGATTTTGTGGTCATGACCGGGGTGGGACATACCGTGGTATCTATTGCCCTGGATAAACAAATACCATTTTATGAAGGAATTATAATACTATTAACCCTGGCTGTGCTAGAATATTTAATGGGTTATGCATCCTTGAAAAGTCATACCCTTTCTGACTTGATTACCGGCAAACCTGTTTTATTAATTGATGACGGCCGTATTATTAAAAAGAATTTGGCCCGGGAAAAGTTTAATGTGGATGATTTGTTGCAGGAACTTCGTAAACAGGGCATTCGCGATATTGATGAGGTTGACAAGGGTATTCTTGAATCCTGTGGCAAGTTCAGTGTGATATTGCGAGAAGAAGATGAACCTGTTACCCGGCGTGATTTAGGATTAAAACCGGTAGAAAGAAATGAGATCCTTACTATTGAAGAATTATCCAGGGGCGAATTTTTTGCTCGTCAGCAGCAGGAGTCAATTCAGGACCAGGGTTTTCAATTGGAAGAGGCTTTAGGTAAAATTGAAGAGCGACTTGATTTAATCTACCGTAAAGTAGAATCCCTGGAAAAAAGCATGGGGCAAGAAGGCTAATTACACCGGCAGACATGTAGCATATTTATTTAAGGGAGGATTAAGGGATTATATGAAGTTAAAAGAGATATATCAATTGGCTATAAGCCTGGGGAAAAGCCATGACATCAGAGGAGATGAAATCCAGCTTTTATTGGAAAAGGAACTGGCCGATTTTGAAAAGTTGAGTGAGGATGAACGCCGGTTTTATGATACCGAGTCTCTGCATAATCCCTACAGTGACAGCAGAATACTGGTAGGTTCAGGTGACGAAGAGATTACTACCATTATGGCGGGAATAGATATTGAGACTCCGGAGGTGCTTCTAGCGGACCGGCTTAAACAGAAGGGACATAGGATTGATTTACTGCTGGCTCATCATCCCGAAGGCATAGCCCAGGCAGCTTTACATGATGTAATGCACATACAGGCAGATATGATGGAAATAGCAGGAGTACCTATTAATATTGGCGAAGGGATTATGGCCTCCAGGATATCTGAGGTGCAGAGGGGAATGATGCCTCTTAACCACCAGCGGGCAGTTGATGCGGCTCGTTTACTGGACTTGCCTTTTCTCTGTGTACACAGTCCAGCCGATATTATGGTTAGTAACTTTCTCCAGGATTTAATAGATAGAAGCAGTTATCGTACCGTAGGTGATATTATTAATATATTGCTGACTCTTCCCGAATACCAGAAAGCCAGTCAGCTGAAGGCTGGTCCACGTATTGTGACCGGGGACAAAAATCGCCGGGCAGGTAAGATTTTTATTAAAATGAGCGGGGGAACCGCGGGTACGAAAAAAGCCTATGGAAAGCTGGCCGCTGCAGGGGTGGGCACTTATATATGTATGCATATTCCGGATAAACATCGTCAGGCAGCCCGGGAAAACAATATAAACGTTATAGTAGCAGGTCATATGGCCAGCGACTCCCTGGGGATGAATCTCTTCCTGGATGAATTGCAGGGTAGAGGTATTAATATTATTCCCTGTTCGGGACTAATACGCACCAGCCGTCTGGCCCAGCATGATTTTCACTAATGGTTCCAATGTTTTCACCATAGGGAGAGGTTTTATAAATTCATGAATAAGAACACATTAATTAAACTGGAATTTAATAAAATTCAAGAACAGGTGGCCGGGCAGTGCAGTTTTGAGGGTGGAAGAAACAAAGTATTGGGCCGTAAACCCTCCAGTCAGGAGCAGGAAGTTGAACGCTGGCTGAATGAAACTGGGGAAGCTATGGAAGCCTTACGTTATGGGGAACCTGGTTTTTTATCGGGATTAGAACTATTGCATCATCATCTGGCCAAAGCCGGGGCAGATGGAATACTTTATCCGCCCGAATTATATAATATCATGCGCTCCTTATACGCTGCACGAATGGCCATTCAATATGTGGGTAAAGAAAAATATCCCCGCTTAAGCAGTCTGCTGGCAGGTCTGCAGCATAACCCGGAATTGGAAAAGAAATTGCAGAAAGCGATTAGCGAAGAAGGCGAACTTAGGGATGATGCCTCCCCCACCCTAAAAGATATAAGAAGGCAGATTAATACCAGCCGTAACCGAATTCGGGAATACCTGCAGGATTTTATTCGTTCGGGGAATAATCAGAAACTCCTGCAGGATGCTATCGTAACTGAAAGAGACGGGCGTTATGTAGTTCCGGTTAGACAGGAGTATCGTTATGAGGTGCGAGGTATTATCCACGACGAATCAGCCAGCGGAGCTACTGTATTTATTGAACCACTGGCGGTAGTGGAACATAATAATCGCATTCGCAGTCTGCAGATGGAAGAAAAACGGGAGATTGAACGGATTCTGCGCGACTTGACCCGTGCTGTGGCCGGATTTAGCGATGAACTGGCCGGTAACCTGGATATATTAAGCGAACTAGATTCTATTTTTGCTCGCGCCCGTATGGCCTATAAAATAAATGCTTTCCGACCTCGGATTAACTCAAAAGGTATTATTGATATTAATCGTGGACGTCACCCTTTGCTAGGTGAGCAGGCCGTTCCGGTTAACATAGAGTTGGGCAAAGCTTTCGATATTCTGGTCATTACCGGTCCCAATACCGGCGGGAAAACAGTAGCATTGAAAACCCTGGGGCTTTTAACCTTAATGACTATGAGCGGCATGTTCATTCCTGCCCGGGAGAACAGCCTGGTTGCAATTTTTCCGTATATTTATGTTGATATCGGTGATGAACAAAGCATAGAACAATCACTAAGTACATTTTCTTCTCACATGAAGAATATTATAAACATTTTAGAACAGGTAGATGAACATTCCCTGGTGTTACTGGATGAACTAGGTGCCGGTACCGACCCGGTAGAAGGGGCCGCACTGGCGCAAGTGATTATGGAAGAACTAAAAAATAAAAAGGCCCGGGCGGTAGTTACTACGCACCAGAGCGAGTTGAAGAAATATGCTTACCAAAATGAGCGGGTAGAAAATGCCAGTGTGGAATTTGACCCGATTAATCTCAGGCCCACCTATGAGCTGACAATAGGTATGCCGGGTCAGAGTAATGCTTTTCAGATAGCAGCTCGACTGGGGCTTAATAAAGACCTGGTTAAAAGGGCGCAAGAACTGGTACCACACAGTGAGATGGAACTGGGTAACATGATACGGCAGTTAAAAGAAAGTCGCCAGGGTTACGAAGACTCCCTGAGAAAAAACGAGTTGCTACGGGCAGAACTGCTGGAACAAAAGCAAAATCTGGAGATGGAAAGGCTCACATACCAGGAAGAACAGGAGGAAATATTGGATCAGGCCCGGCAGGAGACCCGGGAATACCTGCGGCAAATAAAGAATGAAGCGGATGAAGCTATCCAGGAATTAAAGGAATTATTAAAGGATAAGGAAAATCCCCCCAAATGGCATGAGGTTGAAAAGAAACGCCAGAAATTAAAAAAGTTAGAACGGGAATCCCGAATAGATTTGGAGCATGATCCAGCTAATGGAGATGAAGTAAGGCCTGGAGATTATGTATATGTTAAAAGTATTAACCAGAAGGGTTATGTCCTGGAAGGTCCTAATAATCAGGGTGACCTCATGGTGCAGGTAGGTATCCTTAAACTAAGCGTAAAACAATCCCAGGTAAGCAAAACTCAGTCCCCAGAAGAAAAGAAGATTAAGTGGCGCCACCAAACTTATCTGGAAAAGGCCCAAAATATAAGCAAAGAGATTGATGTACGCGGGTTATTAGCTGAGGATGCTTTATTAACCATTGACCGCTACCTGGAAGATGCCAATCTGGCGGGGTTGGATTCAGTCAGGATAATACACGGTAAAGGGACCGGAGCGCTCAGGAAAGCAGTTCGCAGTTACTTAAAGGACCACCATTATGTTATAAACTTCCGGGACGGTTTGCGGGAAGAAGGCGGTTTTGGAGTAACGGTAATACAGTTAAAATAACATTTTTACTGTATCACTGTATTTGATTGCGTATTAGTCAATACGTGGTTTAAAGAGACGGGGTTTTAATTTTGAATTC
>CAZUFR010000090.1:0-2609 GCA_964619655.1 uncultured Syntrophomonas sp.
CCTACTTCCTGCATAGCCTCACAAGCTTCACGATTAAGCATCGACATCCAATCGACAGCATCATTATAGGCTTCTACCGAGGCCATCTCCGCTTTTATGGTGGTGGCGATAACCCCGTTACCTAACGGTTTGGTTAGAAACAGCAAGTCTCCCGGACGGGCCCCGTCATTACTGGTAATTTTATCAGGATGTACCAGACCGGCAACCGCCAAGCCGTATTTGGGTTCGTTATCATCAACCGTATGCCCTCCCACCAGAAATGCCCCGGCTTCTTTTACTTTGGATAACCCTCCCTCCAGTATTTCTCTTAGCAACTGCATATCTTCACACTGGGGGAAACAGACCACATTCATGGCCAGCAGCGGGCGACCTCCCATAGCATATATATCATTAATAGCGTTGGTAGCAGCTATTTGTCCAAAAACAAAAGGGTCGTCCACCATAGGAGTAAAAAAATCCAGGGTCTGAATTAAGGCTAGATCTTTATTTAGTTTAAATATGCCGGCATCATCCCGGGTATCTATGCCTACCAGCAGGTCGGGATGAGTGGGCACTTCCATACCTTGTAATACTTTTTCCAGGGTCCCCGGCCCTATTTTAGCCGCTCACCCGGCCGCCCGGACCATCTGCGTAAGCCTAGTCTTTTCCAATCTTCCCACCTCCCTAACCAATATAGAAAGAAAAACGGAGTTTTTCTACGATAATTCAAAATTAAAAATTTTACTTCTCTTTCTTGCTTGCTTTTTTAACATTCCTTTTCTTCCGGGTTTCGGTCTTGGGGGTGGTCCCGAATTCTTGCATAAAGGCGCGGTAGGCCTGGTAGGCCATGTAGACATCGGCCTTGCTGACCACCTCGAAGGGTGAATGCATGCCCATTACCGCTACTCCGCAGTCAACTACTTCCATACCGTAGTAAGCCATATAGCGGGCTACGGTTCCTCCGCCACCCAAGTCTACTTTGCCCAATTCCCCTACCTGCCAGACCACATTATGGTTATCAAACAAGGCCCGGACAGCGCCCAGGTATTCAGGGTTGGCATCATTAGACTCGGCCTTACCCCGGGAACCGGTATACTTGGTTAAGACTACCCCGTTAGAGAGAAAACTACAGTTCATTTTTTCAAATACTTCAGGATAATTCGGGTCTACGGCAGCGTTAACATCGGCTGACAGGGCATACGATGCAGCCAAACATTTACGCAGCATAAAATAATCATGCTGCCCTGATTTATGGAGAATTTCAGCCATTATGTTTTCTATCAGTAAAGATTGCAGACCGGTATTGCCGGTGCTGCCAATTTCTTCTTTATCCACAAATAGACACAGGGCTGTTCTTTCCGGTTTTTCTACCTCTAGTATAGCCTGCAGTGAGGTATAAGCACTTACCCGGTCATCCTGGCCGTAAGCCCCCACCATACTGCGGTCCAAACCTACTTCCCGAGCGGCATAGGCAGGAACTAGTTGCAATTCCGCACTGGTAAAGTCGTCCTCATCTATATCATAACTTTCTTTTAGCAGTTGCATGAAATATTTTTTAATACTGTCCTTTTCCTCTTCTTTTAATGGCATACTACCCGCCAGGGCGTTTAAGGCTTCACCGCTTACCACTTCCGAAGCCTTTTTTTCCATCTGCTCTTTCCCCAGGTGAGGAAGCAGGTCGGCTATGGTAAATACAATGTCACTATCCTTTTCGCCGATGCAGACATTTATTTTCTGCCCATCCTTTTTAACTACTACTCCATGTAGCGCCAGGGGTATACTTACCCATTGGTACTTTTTAATCCCTCCGTAGTAATGGGTCTTTAAAAGAGTCACTCCATCGGCTTCATAAACCGGCCTAGCCTTAAGGTCCAGTCGAGGGGAGTCCAGGTGGGAAGCAACCATATTTATACCCTCTTCCAGAGGGCGATTTCCCATTACCAGCAAAGCACAGATTTTACCCTTTTCCGTAATTATAAGTTTTTGTCCCGCTTCCAGTTGATTAACTGTATCTATGTCGGTAAACCCTTTCAAACGGGCTGTTTTTACAATATAATCAACCGCCTCCCGCTCAGTTTTTACCCGGCTGAGAAAGTCGATATAACCCTCATTGAAATCAAATACCCGCTCTAGTTCCTTATCCTCTATACGCATCCAGGCATTACGTTTTAATCCTTCCTTATTTTCAGTCAATACAGTTCAACCTCCTTAATTAATACAGGTAATAAAATAACGAAAATATCTTGCAACTAAATTGGAATTAGGAACTTGATTGATTGTTCCTAATAGCTTGCCCTTCCTTTAAACCTGCTTATACCATATTTCCTAATAGTACCTTAAAATAGTCAAATATGTTTAAAAGCTGCTCTACCAAAATTGAATTATGCATATACTGAGTAGTAATCAAGGCACCCGGCAAACCCATCCGGGCTCCCAGTTCCAGGGGTGTAAGCAATACTCCTGCCAGTACTACCATTATCAGCAGGTTTTTTAAAACTAGTAAACCCATACCTAATCCCCGGTTTATTCCGGACAGGATACCGTGGGCAAAAACGTTTTCCAATAATTCGCAAATTAGCTGTACAAGCTTGCTCCCCAGCAAAAGAATAAGCAAAAAGGCTATGGCAGTT
>CAZUFR010000090.1:2709-5595 GCA_964619655.1 uncultured Syntrophomonas sp.
TAGCTGTACAAGCTTGCTCCCCAGCAAAAGAATAAGCAAAAAGGCTATGGCAGTTACCAGCGATGTAGCTAGATAAAGAGCAGGGTCAGCCAGCCCGGCAGGAAAGTCCAACGCTTTTACTAGTCCCGGATGGAGAGCAGGAAGGGGTAGTTTTTCCTGGAAAAAAGCCGCCAGCCAGCTACTAAGGCCAAAATATTTTTCCAGGTACAGAGTCAGTTCCTGGTGAAAAATTACAGCAGCCAGTAAGCCAAGCAGTATACCCATAAGGCCGCCAATTACTTTAAATAGGCCTCGCTGTAATCCGACCAGGGCACTGAGCACTAAAATAGCTATGATGGTATAATCCAGGACATTAAGCTGCATGCTATCCCCCATTATTTCAGGTTATCCATATTATAGCACAGGCATACTGCCATCAGGAGTACTGCTTATAATCTATAGCTCGCTATTTTTCCAGGTTTTAACCCGGGCTATTTTCTTGACAAACAAGCCATCGCTTGCTATTTTGAAAATATCCTATTATTTGCTTACTCGGACTACAGGGGGACAAAATGGATTTTTTCCAGAACGTCAGTAACGTGAGTGTATCCATGATAATTGACTACATCAGGGCTTTCGGTATATTAGCTCCGTTGGTAGCCTTTGTTTTTTTTATGGTGCAAGCTGCCTTGCCGGTCTTTCCTTACGTTATTTTAGCTGCCGCCGGCGGCTTATTGTTTGGTTTTAAACTGGGTTTTCTGTTATCGTGGCTGGGGGCTCTGGCGGGAGCTTGTCTGGCCTATTGGATTTGCAAATTATTGGGTGGAGAATGGGCTGCTCAGAAAATAAAAAATCGCTGGGACTATGACGTGAAGCGGGTCAATGGCGAGATGGCCTTTTGGACTATAGTATTGGCCCGAGTAGTCCCCGTGGTTCCTACCCCTATAATAAATGTTGCCGCTGCTCTCGGAGGAGTACCTTTCTGGAACTTCTTTTTTTCCTCAGCCATAGGAAAAATTCCATCAGCTGTTTTATATACCGGATTGGGTATTTGCCTGTTCCAGACCCGCGATATTAAACTGACCCTGAGTATAATTGCTGCTATTCTGGCTCTGGTTGCAGTCGGACGTTACATGACCAAGAAGGGTCGGTTTAGCCTATCCTCTTCTTCCAACCGTTCCTCCAACTCTAAATAACTCCATGTACGCCAAGCACACATACCCGGCACTATTTTGCCCCTGCTCAGTGCCAGTCATAGAAACCACGGATGAAAACTGCCTACAACCGCTATATATTGCTCGGTAGGGCAGACACACATGTCTGCCCTTACAAAGCTTACCCCTTGCCCTTAACTCCTCACCCTTATTGCTTATGACCGTATTTCTATCTATATCATCCCTATTCTCTTTAAATCATGATTAAGTATTGCATTACCATGCATTAGGGTCCAATACCGAAATTGACAGATAATTCTTTTATATGTAGTTTATTATAAGTAGTAACAAATATTTTATTGGTGGGTGCCGAAGTCTTTGAAGACGCGGGGGAACCATTCTTGGGGCGAATTTCTGTCCTGACAAAGGGATGGAATAGGGTCAACCCGGATCCGAGTCCGACAGCTAACCTCGCAGGCGATACGGGTTTTTTTGTTTCTATTAATTGAGGAACTTAAGAAATTACCGCATTTTAATCGTCTACCCTTAAATGCCCATTGAAGGCATTATTTTATTTATGGTTCCCTTCCGTCTCACCGCAAGGTATCCCGCCGGTGAGGAGGTTTCATTTTTATGTCTATAATTAAACATTACCTGCAGCGCTTCCGTTTGGTAAGCCTGGGGTTACTTGCTGTTTTTCTGCTTACCCTGCTGGTGGCCGGGTGTGGAGGCGGTGACGGGGGTAACAAAAATGCTGGTTCGGATAAACCCGTACTGACCTTTGCTGATGTCAGCTGGGACAGTGTACAGGTTCATAACCGTATAGCCGCGTTTATTATTGAAAATGGATACGGCTATCCAGAATGCCAGTACACTTTTGGCGATTCCCTGCCGTTATTACAGGGTCTCGGTAAAGGCAGCATCGATATCTATATGGAAGTTTGGGCCGATAATTATCGGGATGCCTGGGAAGAGGTCCTGGCTAACGGTACGGTTACACAACTGGGAACTAATTTTCCCGATGCCCCCCAGGGGTGGTACGTCCCTACTTATATGATTAAAGGCGATTCGGAGCGTGGTATAAAGCCGGTTGCCCCTGATCTTAAATCAGTAAGTGACTTACCCCAATATTCGCAACTATTTGCCGATCCCGAGGTTCCTGGTAAAGGTCGTTTCCATAATAGCCCTCCAGGATGGAAAGTTACTGATTATAACCAGGCTAAAATTAACGCTTATGGAGTGGATAAGACTTTCAATGTCTTTGGTACCGGGTCTGAGACTGCTCTAACCACTTCTATGGTATCAGCTTATGAAAAAGGCAAGCCCTGGCTGGGATACTACTGGGAACCTACCTGGGTTATGGGTAAATTAGATATGACCCTGCTGGAAGAACCAGAGTATGATTCAGCTGTATGGGAGAATAACAAAGGCTGCGCCTATCCCAGCGCCGAGGTACTGATTGGTGTTAATAGTAAACTGGAAGAGAATGCACCTGAAATAGTTGCATTTCTGAAGAACTACTCCACTACCCTGGAACAAAATAATGATTTTCTGGCCTATATGAGTGATAACGATGGCAAGGCGGATGCCGCTGCTATTTATTTCTTAAAGAAATATCCTGATGTATGGAAGTCCTGGATACCGGAAGATGTGGCTGGAAAGGTTAGTAAGGCATTGGAAGAGGTGAAATAACTATGGAAAGCAGTACCTATCTGCTGGAAGTGGAAAACCTCTGGAAAGTATTCGTAGAAAA
>CAZUFR010000091.1:0-5557 GCA_964619655.1 uncultured Syntrophomonas sp.
GATTTTGACTCGTTTTATAAGGAAATTACCGGGAAAGATGCGCCTGCCGTCTGGCAGAAGGCGCGAATACATAAAATTGAAGTTCATTCCCGCAGTAAAGCCTGGTTTATATATGTTCAGGTTAACGACACTCTTCCCGCCGAGACGGTTCGTCATACGGCTCAAGAAATACTGGAGCATATATCCTATCTGGATTATCTGGAAATTATTCCTTTGCTGTCACAGCCTTCCCAACGAATAAACGAAATTATTAACAGCAGGAGGGAGGAATTATCCGCCTCCTTTTTTGCTGACGGTAAATTTAAAGACCGTTTTGAATGGAACTGCACCGGTGAACGCTTGGATCTCGTAACTCTGGATGAAGAAGTATACGACTACATAATAGAAAAACAGTTATGTGATCATTTGGCCAACTGGTTTCAGGAGGAATATAGCCTGAGGGTACTGGTTAGAGTCCTTGGTACTGGTAATGAAATCGAGATTTCAAGTGAAACTATTAATGCTGAACATAAAGCAGAAGTTTTAGAAATAAAAGACTATAAACAGGTTTCCAGACAGAACGGAAAAAGAGATAAGCGGAAACGGGAATTACTGGAGCAACAGCAACCTATAAAACTATCCGATTTACAGGAAGGCCTGAAAACGGTAGTAGTGGAAGGTGAGATATGGAAGAAAGAAATAAGCACTATCCGGGGTAATAGATATGTTATTAGCTACTATCTCACCGACTACAGTGATTCTCTTATACTTAAAACATTCCTGGACACCCTGGATGAGGACCGGATAGAAGAGGGCCAGTGGATTAAAGCCACCGGTAGCCTGCGCTATGATGATATTGCCCGTGAACTGGTGTTATTTCTGGAAGCCTATATTCCTGCGCATAAAAAGGTTAGAACAGATGATGCCGGTCAGAAACGGATTGAGTTACATGCCCACACTAAAATGAGCGCTATGGATGGTTTGTGTAATATATCAGCTTTAATTAAAAGAGCGGCCGAGTGGCAACATTCTGCTATTACCATAACTGATCACGGCTGTACCCAGGCTTTTCCCGAAGCCTACCAGGCATCTCTACAACATAAAATAAAGGTAATCTATGGAGTGGAAGGATATTTGGTAGAGGATGATAAAAAAGATACTCCCTACCATATTGTTTTATTAGCTCATAATCAGACTGGTTTAAGAAACCTGTACCATCTGGTTAGCATATCCTATATGAATCATTTCTACCGCCAGCCCCGTATTCCGCGCCGTGAATTGCAAGAACACCGGGAGGGTATCCTGCTGGGCTCAGCCTGCGAAGCCGGGGAACTATACCAGGCTTTGCTTGATGGTGCTGCTGAAGAGGACCTGGAAAAGATAGCAGCATTTTATGATTATTTAGAAATTCAGCCCCTGGCCAATAATGATTTTCTTATTCGCGAAAACCGAGTCCCGAATCGGGAACACCTACAACAACTAAACCGGCGTATTGTGGAGCTGGGGAAACGACTTAATAAGCCGGTTGTGGCTACTGGTGATGTGCATTTTTTAGAGCCTCAGGATGAAGTATTTCGCAGAATTATTCAATCTGGTCAAGGCTATGAAGATGCTGAGGCCCAGGCCCCCCTTTATCTTAGAACTACTGCAGAAATGCTGGAGGAGTTTTCTTACCTGGGCAAGGAAGAAGCCCATTGGGTAGTTGTTGACAACCCCAATTTGATTAACGAAATGGTAGAAGTATTGCAACCGGTCCCTGATGGTTTTTATCCTCCTAAAATCGATTCAGCTGAGGAAGACATCATAAAACTAACCTGGGAAGGGGCTTATAAACTTTACGGTGATAAGATACCGGAAGAAATAAGAGCCCGGATTGAAAGAGAACTGGATTCCATTACCCGGCACGGATTCAGTGTACTCTATCTTATTGCCCATAAACTGGTTAAGAAATCTAACCAGGACGGTTATCTGGTAGGCTCCAGAGGGTCGGTAGGATCTTCCCTGGTTGCTTATTTGACTGGAATAACGGAGGTTAATCCATTACCACCCCATCGCCTTTGTCCCTCCTGTTGCTATTGCGAAATTGTTTCCGACCCCGCAGTAGGCTGTGGCGCTGATCTGGAACCTCGGGATTGTCCATTGTGTGGTGCCAGTATGTATAATGACGGGTTTGACATACCTTTTGAGACCTTCCTGGGTTTTGAAGGTGATAAAGTACCAGATATTGATTTAAACTTTTCCGGGGATTATCAAAGCCGGGCCCACCAGTATGTTGAAGAATTATTTGGTACTGAAAATGTATTTAGAGCCGGTACCATTTCTACTATTGCTGAGCGAACTGCATATGGCTTTGTCAAAAAATATGCCGAGGGAAAACAGGTCACTATCAAGAACTCGGAGATAGACCGCCTGGTTACAGGTATTACCGGGGTAAGGAGAACTACCGGGCAGCATCCTGGTGGACTCATCGTAGTTCCGCAGGATCATGATATACTCGAATTTACCCCTTTACAGCATCCGGCAGATAACAAGGAATCAGGAGTAATAACTACCCACTTTGAATATCATGCTATTGGGGAACAGCTGGTTAAATTGGACATTCTGGGTCATGACGATCCTACAGTTATAAAGCAGTTAGAGGATCTCACCGGTGTAGAAGCAGCTAGCATCTCTTTGAACGATAAGCAAACCATGGCCCTTTTTTCTTCCGTGGAGCCCCTGGGAGTTAAACCGGATGATATTGGTACCAGCGTAGGGACTTACGGGATACCGGAATTTGGTACCCGCTTTGTCCGGCAAATGCTGGAGGCAACCCGGCCTACCACTTTTTCTGAACTGGTAAGAATAAGCGGACTTTCGCACGGTACCGATGTTTGGCTTAATAATGCTCAAACTCTGATAGAAGGAGAAATAGCCAGCCTTAATGAGGTTATTTGTACCCGGGATGATATTATGATTTATTTAATCCAGCAGGGGATTGAGAAGAACCGGGCATTTCAAATTATGGAAAATGTCCGTAAAGGCAAGGGATTAAAAGATGGGCAGGTTGATATAATGCAGGAGTCTGAGGTACCTTCCTGGTATATTGAATCCTGTAAAAAAATTAAGTACATGTTTCCCAAGGCCCATGCCGTAGCTTATGTTATGATGGCCTTTCGTATTGCCTATTTTAAGGTGAATTATCCCCGCGAGTTTTACGCCAGTTTTTTCAGTATCCGAGCTGAAGACTTTGAAGCCGAAACCATGCTGGGAGGTATTGATAGTATAGCCCGGCGGATACAAGAGATTAACCGGATGGGATTCAAGGCTCCCCAGAAAGAAAAGAAACTGCTGCCAGTGCTGGAACTGGCACTGGAAATGAACCTGCGCGGGTTTAAGTTTTATCCGGTTGACCTTTATAGTTCTGAGGCCCATCGCTTTATGGTTTATAAAGATGGCCTGTTATTTCCTTTTTCCGCATTACCTAATGTAGGCGCTACTGCTGCTCAAAGTATTGTGGAGGCCAGAGCCGGGGGGAGTTTTATATCAGTTGAAGATTTTCAGCAGCGCACCCGCCTGAATAAGACCGCTATGGAAGTACTCAAGCAAAATAATTGTTTTCATGACCTTCCCGAAAGCAGCCAAATTAACCTTTTTGCCTAGAAAAGAATTATTAGACACTGATGGACACTGACTTTCACAGGGTTATCTCTGCTCCTTTACTTGTATTAATAATTAGCATTATGTTATACTCATACTAAGCTTACTAATATCTGTTATCACAAGTGGGTTTCTGCCCACTTTTTCTATTGTAATACAGCGTTAATCAAAAAAACTACTGGGGGTGATTTTACTGGGAAAGGTACAGGACCTCGAGAATCTAATTACGAAGGAACTGGAGCAACATAACATAGAGCTGGTTGCACTTGAGTATCGTAAGGAAAATAGAGAACAAATGCTACGAATTTTCATTGATTCTGAAGCAGGAGTTGACCTCGGTCTTTGTACTCAAGCCACCCATATAGTTAAACCCCTGATAGATGAAGGCGATTATTATTATGACCATCTCGAAATATCTTCACCTGGTCTGGACCGGCTCTTGAAAAAAGATAAGGATTTCCTGCGTTTTCAAGGATCTATGATCAAAGTAAAAATGCTTAAAGAATATAACGGACCCAATAAAATCACTGGAATTCTTACCGGGGTAAATGATAAAGATATTCAGGTACAAGTGGACGACAATATCTTGGACCTTCCCCGAGATTTAATTTATACAGTAAGACTACATCCGGATTATTAAGGAGGAAAAACAATGTCTAATGAATTAATACAGGCATTGCACGAAATAGAAACAGAACGTGGTATTCCCAAGGTTGCTCTTATTGAAGCCATAAAAGCAGCACTGAATACCGCTTATAAGAAAAACTTTGGTACCACCCAGAGTGTAAGTGTAGAATTTAATGATTTAAGTGGAGAGGTAAAAGTCTTTTCGCAGAAAAAAGTGGTTGATAAAGTAGAGGATGATCGCCTGGAGATAGAAATGGCGGAAGCTCAGGAGCTTTACCCTGATTGTAAAGTAGAGGACATGGTATATGTGGAGGCTACTCCGACCAATTTTGGGCGTATAGCTGCTCAGACTGCCAAACAGGTAGTTATCCAAAAGCTACGGGAGGCAGAGCGGAGTCTCATTTATGAGGAGTTTTTAGAACGAGAAGGAGAAATAGTTACAGGTACCATTCAGCGTGTTGAGTCGCGAACGGTTTATATTACATTGGGGAGAACGGAAGGTATTATGCTCCCTTCTGATCAAATTAGTGGAGAGAGGTATGAAATAGGGCAGAGGATAAAAGCTTATATTTACGAAGTTAAAAATACATCCAAAGGTCCCAATATATTCGTATCTAGAACTAATTCCTATTTTCTACGACGGCTATTTGAATTAGAAGTACCGGAAATTTATGATGGTGTGATAGAGATTAAATCTATTACCCGAGAGGCCGGTTCCCGTTCTAAGATTTCTGTACATTCACTGGATGAAAGAGTAGATTCGGTGGGAGCCTGTGTAGGACCCAGGGGACTTAGAGTTCAGAATATAGTTTCTGAGTTGGATGGAGAAAAAATTGATATTATTAAATATGATAAAGATCCGGAAAAATATATAGCCAATGCTCTTAGTCCGGCTAAAGTACTGGCGGTATATACCAATGACGAAGCTAAAATGGCTACCGTTATAGTTCCCGATTATCAGCTATCCCTGGCCATTGGTAAAGAAGGACAAAATGCCCGTTTGGCAGCTAAACTTACCGGCTGGAAAGTGGATATCAAAAACGAGAGCCAGTTTATGGAGGAGGCCGACATAGATGGCCAGGACTCGTAAAATCCCCCTGCGTATGTGTGTGGGATGCAGAGAAATGAAAAATAAAAAAGAATTACTCAGGATAGTGCGCACTCCGGAAGGTAACATTGAGATAGACCAAAGCGGTAAAAAATCGGGTCGTGGCGCTTATATCTGTCCCCAGCTTGATTGTCTGCAGCAGGCCCTGAAGGGTAAAAGCTTGCAAAAGGCATTGGAACATGATATTCCTGATGAAGTTATAGA
>CAZUFR010000092.1:0-5430 GCA_964619655.1 uncultured Syntrophomonas sp.
TTTTATATATTTTTTCACAAAGCAGTAATACCGGCTATGGGCCGGTATTTTTCTTTTAAATTAAAAATGTTAACCTGACACTCACTGTTAGTATTAGTCATATTATGCATTAACAAAGACTAAAGGGGTGGTCAGGCTGAATCCTATTCCAGGACCGTCAGGTCATTTGCTTAGCAGTACTCTACCTAATCAGCGTGAGAAGAAAACCCCCTCTCCGGTAACGGTGGGAGTATTAACTACTGCGAATAAAAAAGGGCTTCCCGGTGGAGAAAAACAACGATTATTAAAGGAAATGGTTGATTACGGCAAAAAACAGAATATCTCTATCTTCTTCTTTTTTGCCCGGGGGGTTGACTGGCAAAAAAGGAGAATAACGGGATATGTTTGGACTGGAAGACAATGGCGTAAGGGGCTATTTAAATTTCCTGATATTATCTACAATCGTATTCGTTTCAGAAATATAGAGTCTCAAAGCCACGTTAAGCAACTGTTGCGACAATTTGAACGCCACCCATCAGTTAATTTGTTTAATTCTCGTTTCCTGAACAAATGGGAGGTATACAAAGCCCTGCGGACTAAAAAGAGTACAGCTAGATGGCTGCCTGAGACTGTCCGCTTCAACCATAAATCACTGACTACTATGGTCAAAAAATACCCGGCAGTATTCTTAAAATACAGCTACGGCAGCCTGGGTAAGGGCATTATCAAAGTTAAACGCCTGTCTGATAATCAATTTGCCTATGCAGTAGCTAAAAAAGGAGGATCGAAATGGAAGAAATGCTCCTCCCCTGACACCTTGTATCGTCAGCTACGGAACTTAGCTGGCAATGCCTACCTGGTGCAAAGAGGAATAGACCTGGCCCGTTATAACGGTCAGATTTTTGACCTGAGAACCCAATTCCAAAAAAATGGGGTAGGGGAATGGGTACTTACCGGAGTGGCTGTAAGGGTAGCAGGTAAAAACCGTTTTGTCACCCATATTCCTAATGGTGGCCGTGCAGCGTCCTATAATGATGTGATGTCCGAAGTATTTGGTTCCACCAGCCTAACCCGCAGACAGGTTGATGAGCAATTAGAGCAGATTAGATCAATAGTACCGGTAGTACTGGAAAAAGAATTGAGACTCTCCCTGGCTATACTCTCTCTGGATATTGGTGTAGATAAAAACGGCCGCTTATGGATTATTGAAATTAATTCTAAACCCGCCAGCTTTGATGAAAATGATATTCGTATCGCTCACTGGCAGAACTTGATGGATTACTTTGTTTACGTTAATGAAAACCGGACTAGAGGAAGGTAGTTTATGGATCTTCAATTAATATACCAACAAAATGCAAGCACAGAAAAGCTGTGTTCCTTTTTAAGTGACATTTATGACAGGGTAAAGATTGACGAAATACGCATAGGCGGATTAAATCACCTACTCATTAAAATCCCTGATCATGAGTCTGAAATCAGAAAAAGTATAAATACCTTTAAGTCCATAAATAATTGTTTGGATGAAGAAAACCTGGCTGAGATGTTAAAAGCCAATAACATCCACTTGATTGACGAAGAGGGGCTAATTCGGAGTTATGAGGTACTAATATGCGATCTGGATATACTATCGATTCGTCTAGTTTACCATGGACGTAATAATAAACCCAAGTATCTTCGTGAAAGTGAGAATCCTAAACTGTCTGAACTGGCCAAACGAATATTTTTAATAACAGGTTTGGATATAGGTCTAGTACGCCTGGCTTATACTACCCGGCGGCGCCTGAGAGTAATAGGAGTTGATCCCTCACCGATACTAAGAAAACGTGAATTAAACCAAATCGTAAATAGGATTGATGAAATACGTGAACTGGATAAATTTTTACCAACCAGAAACGTAAAGCTAGGTGCAGACCCTGAATTCATGATATTTAACTCCAAAACTAACCACCTGCTATCAGCTTCCCGGTTTTTTCCCAGGGATGGAGTGGTAGGCTGCGATAATATTCGTATGGCCAACCGTCAACAACGACCCGTAGCAGAAATTAGACCTTATCCCAGTTCCTGCCCATTGAAGTTGACTGACAATATCAAAAAGGCATTGGACTCAGCCAGCCGCATGGCACCATATCAAAATGTAAAATGGCTGGCAGGTAGCCAACCTGGAGGCAGCTATTCCATTGGTGGCCATATACATTTTAGTAATATCCGGCTGACCGCAAATTTAATACGTGCCCTGGATAATTATCTGGCCATACCGATTTTTCTACTTGAAGAGCCCGTATCGGCAACACGGCGACGACGGCGCTATGGTTACCTGGGTGATTATCGGGTCAAAGACTATGGTGGATTTGAGTACCGTACCCCAGCTAGTTGGCTGGTATCCCAGGAGATAACTACTGCCGTATTATGTTTGGCGAAAATAATAGCCAGCTCTTATTATATGTTATCAAAAAATTTCCTTAACTCGGTAGAAGCCCAGAGGGCCTTTTACACCGGTGATCAAGATTTCTTACGCCCCGTGTTCCCCGAACTGTGGGCAGATATTAAGAAAACTAAAATGTATTTGGACTATGAAGAAGAGTTACAAATCATATCCGAATTAATCTTTAACAATACTATTTGGAATGAGAAGATTGATTTCCGTAAAACTTGGAAACTTAAAACTACCCCCAGACGTTATCTTCGCAGCGGTTCAGATAGTTCATCCCAGCGTAGCAGCATCGCCCAGGTAAGTACTCCCCGCCCCCCAGCAGCAACCCGGGTTAGTACCAGAAGTACTAGTAGACGGATTAGAACCAGTGGTAGCAGAAACCGGACCCAGGTTTCGACAACAGCTAGCCGCTCTAGTAACAACCCGGCTCGAAGTAATAATCCTCGTCCAGGGAGAATTATTACTTCTGCACAGGTAAGGCGGACTCATATTGTCCGTTAAAGACTTATAACATATTCAGTTTACTGAGCAAGGTTTTGGCTGCTTTTTGTTGATAATATAATCGGGTTGAAAGAGTCTGTTTGGTACAGGTTTCAAAAATAAAGCTCTTACACCCCAGGTACTGTCCCGCCGCCCGGGTTAAACTACCTCTAGCCGGATAGCGTAATAGAGAAAACTCCTTGTAATTGGTGCTAATATAGCTGTTGAGTTTATACACTATTGAACTTACGGTAGAACGAAAATAACCTGTTGGATAATAGATTAACGACTGACCAACCGATGAACTTGACTTAAGTTTGCTGTAATTGTAACCCTCATGCATGTCCATCAAATAATCAACATCATATTTTTTAACTGCGGACCAGATAGCCCGGGCCACGGTACCATCAGGTGTGTCATATTTACTAGTAGGGAAATCCCGGTTTAGATCACCATGCCCTTTATAATAACGGACTTTGTGCTCAACTGCCCGTTTATTAGCTTTAGGTAAAACTATTAGAGTTCCCTTCTTAATCTCCGTATTTGTCATTCTTCCTGCTGCTATGTATCCTGCGGGTTCATTCCCATGCACTCCTCCGACAATCATGACTACGGGTCCAGGTTTCCCGCTTCTGATTATGTACATATCGGTGGCATAAACCGTACCCTTGGCCAGTACTACTTTCTCCCGAGAACTTGCTTGTGCCGTTATTGGTACCGCCAGAACTGTTGACATAATGAAGGCCAACAGTAAAAACGACACAAACCAGCGAAATTTGGTGCTTACTCTTTTCACTTTTAATCCTTCCTTTCCTTAAAATATCTTTTCTTACAGAAAAGTAAGCACCCCCAAAATTCTACACATTAAAGTGCATTCCTGCCAAAATATCCTAGTAAATATTTACATTTACAGTTACTGGTATCTTGGACAGCTTATAATATTATAGTTAAAAACAGTCATTTCGGTATCTGTTGAGTAATTAAGAATGGTCTGTTTAACTGTATTATTAATTAATTCCAGTTCAGGGCTATTATGGCTAACTGCCGAAAACCCCAACCCACTCCTTTGCCAAAGATCGTGAAATTCAACCTCACTAATCGACACATTAAAACGTTTTCTAATCCGGGATATTAGGCCATGAATAGTCTTTCGCTTTTCCTTAAGGGAAGAGCAATAGGGTAAATACAATTCGACATATCCGTAGACAACATACATAATAATACCTCCAATAATAGACGCTTCCACCCCTGAAAATAGCGGAGAATAATCACTTTACCGCTAACTCATTGGTATATTAATGGCTAAATTTTAGCAAAAGTAATAGGGGATAACAAATATGGTGGTAACAACTATATTTAATAAGTGCATTTCCGACAAAAACCGAGCTTTACATATTGATTTAGTTTAAAATCATGATATAATTAGTGAAAGAAGTAACATTCGCACCAGGATACGGAGGGGGAGTTAAGGTTATGAACATAGAACAATTCGAAATATTTAAAACTATAGCTGAAGTAAAAAGTTTTACCAAAGCTGCTAAAAAGCTAAGTTTTACTCAGCCAGCCATCAGCACCCAGATTAAAGTACTGGAACAAAACTTCGATTTAGCCCTTTTTGAACGTCATAATAATGGCGTCGAGTTGACTGAGGCAGGTCAAACCTTTTATGAATACGGTGACCGGATTTTAGCCCTATACGAAGAAATGGAACAGGATTTGGCTAAAATAAAAGGCCACCATAAGGAAGTTATAAAAATAGCTGCATGTGATACAGCAGGCAATTATATTCTACCGTCCATAATAATCAATTTTAAAGAACTACACCCCCAGGCATGTCTGCGCCTTGAAGTAGCTGATACCCAGGATATAATCGAAAAACTGAAACAAAGGCATTTAGATATTGGCATTATTGAAGGAAAACTACCTAAAGATGATAAATCATTAAGTTCTGTCAATATTTATGATGATAAATTGGTGCTGGTAGTTCCCCGCAACAATAAGTGGCTAAGAGATAAGAGGTCAATAAGTTTAGATAAGCTTATAAATGAGCCATTTATAGCCCGAGAGGAAGGTTCCTGTATAAGGAATGTGATAAATGCTAAACTGGCAAAATTAGGCCGTTCTTTTGATGAATGCAATGTAGTTGCTGAATTTAATAATTACGAAGCAATCAAACATGCGGTAATAAATAATAGCGGAGTATCACTCATGCCAGAATCAGTTGCCCGCAGAGAGTTAGATGAAAGACTATTGCGGAAGGTTTATGTAGATGAGCTAAAAATCTCATGGAATATAAAAGCTGTATGGCGCCAAAACGATCTACAAACTGGTTATAAAAAACAGTTCCTGGACTATATTACTAATCTGAATGTTTTAACAGAAATACAAACACTCCAACAAAACATCAGTTGAAACGAAATCAACATCCAACTCATAAATTATCTGTATCCCCATTAAAAATAGAGCCCTTAAAACGGGCTCTATTTCTTTGTTTTCATTCAATTCCCCAACTTCCGATAATGAACATTATGTAAACTGTT
>CAZUFR010000093.1:0-5419 GCA_964619655.1 uncultured Syntrophomonas sp.
CATCAAAATAAATCATGGGGCCCTTGCCCGGTGAAGGAATGGATTTTTCCTGGGTAGCGGTCAAAATGGTATGCAGATATTCAACATCATTTTTAAATATTTCTATAAACTCCACAATGCCACGGTTACCTGCATTAAAAGCACCGTTTAACGATAGCACCCGAGGATCATCTTCGGGATAAAGGTCCATTTTGGATATATCCACCGAACCTACCAGTACGGAAGCATCCTGGTTGTTGGGGTCAACCGGGGGTACTACGGCGATACCTTTGCGGCCCCGAATGGAAAAATCAGTTAGCACTACGGGAAACTCTTCATATTTACCCTGATAATCGTTAATCAAACGGTAGCGGCAAATGGGGCAAAGATCCCCTTCGATTCTTACCCCCAGCAATTCTTCGAAACGCGGCCTGAGATGCTTTGGTATCAGGTGCAGGGGCTCTTCCCGCATAGGGCAGCCTTTCAGAGCGTATACAGGAGGGCTGGTCTCCAATGCCCTTTTCAGGCTCTCCATAAGTGAGGATTTTCCTGAACCTACTGGTCCCACCAGGTAAAGAACCTGCCGGGATTCCTCCCCCCGCATAGCTGCAGAATGAAAATACCTTACTATCTCCATTATGATATGATCAATCCCATAAAACTCATCTTCGAAGAATTTATATTTTCTGATAGTATCGTTACCATATATCCTTCTTAAGCGGGGGTAGTCCTCGGTCTTAATTATGTCCACACCTAATTGCATGATGATTTTTTGCATACGTTCATGGGCCAGTACAGTAACATCAGGATTTTCTTGTACTATATGCAAATATTCCAGGAAGGTAATAGCAAATGCCTTTTCCCTCCTGCTTTCTCTATCGTTTCGGATCAGTGCGTCAAAGTCATAGGCCATAGGAAACCTCCTTTCTAAGAAAACACAAAAGCAAACCAGTATATATCTATATATATGCTAAATGGTTAATTTCTTGATGCTATCTCAACTAGCAATAAATGGGTATAAAAAAGGGAGCCTTAAGGCTCCCTTGTAATTAGTAATTAAGAATTAACAATTGAGAATTTATGTAGAAATGCTACGCATTTCTCCTTATCCCAGTTTTTGATTCATTTCTGCCACTACGTCATGCAGATCGGCGGTGATAATATAATCGGCCATCTGGTTTATGCTGGCGTTTTCATCGCTGTTAACGGCTACTATAGTTTTGGCGTCACGGATACCTACGGTAAACTGAACCTGTCCGGATATACCCAATAATACAGCCAGTTGCGGCTTGCATTTTTTCCCCGACAGCCCAATAATCCTTTCCTCCGATAGCCATTTCTTATCTGTAGCTACCGGTTTGGAACAGGCTACTTCCCCGCCCAGCTTTTTTGCCAAATCTTCTACCGCAGGCAAATCGTCCTGACTGTTTAAACCCTGGCCAACTGCAACCAGCACTTCAGCCGCTTCGATATCTACACTGTCACCAGCCCGGGACTTAAACTCTAATACGGTAACCCCGGCCTTTTTCACCTCTACCGCTACCTCTTCTACTGAACCTGCTCCGACTCCGGCTGCAGCTTCAAAGGTACGGGGACGAATGGCAATAACTTTCCTATCCGCATCAATATGCTGGGTAGCTACCGTAGCTCCACCCAGAGCATTACGCTGGCATAGGATTTTATTTCCCTCTATACTTAATGCCGTTACATCAGTCAGGCACCCGGCATTCATGGCCTGGGCCAATCTTCCCGCCAGTTCCTTTCCCCGACGGTTGGAAGCCAGCAAGACTATATCCGCACCGGCCTTGTCAGCTACCTGCTTTACGGCACCTGCTACTGCTCCTACATCAGCCATTACCAAATCATTATTTTTCACTATATACACTTTGACTCCTGCAGATGCCAGAGCCTGGGCCTGTTCATCATTATTTATGACACATGCACTTACCGCTGTAGCGTTAAGACTGTTGGCTGCGGTCAGCAGTTCCAGGGCCAGTCCCCGATTTTCACTAAAAATTAAGACTCCTGCCATTTTAACTACCTCCCCACATAGCCTTCAGTAGTCAGGGCCTGGATAAGCTCATCCACGCTCTTTACCACTACCCGTTTACGTTCTGTTTCCGGAGCCAGGTTGCTATCGGTAATTACCATAGCTTTACCAGCTTCAACCTCCAGTTCATCCAGGTCTAAAACTTCTTGGGGTTTTTTCCCCGCCTTTAATATCTGGGTTACTGAAGGAATACGTGGTTCGTTAATATCTGCCAGTACAGCTACTACTGCAGGTAAATCAACTTGTACTATTTCCTCACCGTCTTCCAGGGAACGGGTTACCACGGCCTGGTTTCCCTTGATTTCAATGCTGCTGGCAAATGATACCTGGGGCAGGTTTAGTATTTCAGCTACCCGTGAACCCACCTGACCGGAATAATTATCGCCACTGCCTTCACCGAATAGTATCAGGGAAGGTTCCTCTATTTGCTTAACAGAGGCAGCCAGAACATTGGCTATTATACTACTTTCTGCCCTATCCAGGCTGTCATCAATTACTAAAAAGGCTTCATCCGCACCTGCTGCCAGGGCTTCTTTCACCGTGTCTTCTATGTCTTCGTTCCCGGCTGATAGGACAGTTACTTTGCCCCCCAGCTCATCCCTCAAGTTTACCCCAGCTTCCAGACCGTTCTTATCAATGTTCCCCAGGGTCAGAGGTACATCATCGAGGATGGGCTGCCGGTTTCTAATCCTGATTTGCTGCAGGTCAGGTATTTGTTTCATAGCCACCACAATATTCATAACCAAACCTCCCTCGTTAATATTGAAAACAAAGCAACATCATGGTTTCCTTGTAAATAACATCGAATTTAAGACTTTAATTAGTTGTTTAGAGTGAGGAGTGAGGGGTAAGGGGTGAGGATATTTCTTTCACCCGGCCTTCCTCCCTCTCCTAAACCTTACCGAAAATTATAGACGCCGGTTTTTTTGGAACTACACACGTCTATTTCTTATTTACCCGTCATGTCTACCCTGCAATTACAGATCAAAAATAAGAGTTTATATTAAAAATTCAGTGTCCTTCATAGCGTTCAGTGTTCTTCAGTGTCTAATCCTACTACCCGAAACGGAATTGGACGCCTGCGCCCCCGGTGGGGTAATTCCATTCCAGGACCTCGGTGCCGCAGGCTATACGACAGGTGCCGCACTCCAGGCATCCGTCTATAGTCAGTTCCACCTCGCCACTATCATTCTCGGCATATAAACCGGCCGGGCAAACCAGCACCGCTGCCTTCAAGCGGGGATCCTTTTCCATGCCGGCCTTAATCCGGATATGAGGTTCGCTATCGTGTTTAAAAACATCCAGGCCCAGTTTAGCTTTCAATCCACTTAGTTCACTCATATCTTCATCACCTTTCTCATATCCCCGGCCATAGACCACATTTCTTTAAAAGTCAAGTATTTCTTAATAGTCGGGTAGATCCGGCCTTTAGGACCTGCCGGTACCTCGTAAACATCCTTCATAATATTACCCAGCAGTTCAGGATAATGTTTGAAAAACCGTGGGCTTTCAAGCACTGCTGGAGCCTCCTTGAAAGCGTCGAAATCCTTCATAACAAAACTATCATTGAGCAGTTTCTCATACCCAGAAAGACTATTGGCGGTAAAATCCTCTTTTTCTTTGGCTTGCAACACCGCCCGGGCGGCATAATAACCAGAAGCCAGGGCATATTCCATACCTCTCACCGTAACTCCGATATTCATGGACAGTCCAGCCGCATCCCCGGCTAGAAGTATGCCATTACCATATAATTTACCAATGGCCTTCAGGCCTCCTTCAGGTATAACATGGGCAGAATACTCCACGCTTTCCCCACCTTTTATTAAACGGGCAATTTCCGGACGCTGTTTAAACTCATCCAAGAGAACCGGGGCCTGTACCGCCGGGGAGCCTTCCATCAGGTCCTTAATACCTACTACTATACCTAGACTGAGGCTATCCTTATTGGTGTAGAGGAACCCGCCGCCAAATTTACCCCGGGTAACTTCCCCCATGAATAGGCGGGCTGCCCCCTCATTTCCTTCTAAACCAAAGCGTTCTTCTATCAGAGTGGAGTCCAGTTCGATAACTTCTTTAAAACCCACGGCATAGTCATGGGGATTACCTGGTTTACGCAAACCGGCTTTTTCGGCCAGCAAAGATAGTACCCCATCACAGGCAATGACTACGTCAGCTCTTAGCTCATCGCCTCCGGCCCATACTCCAACTACCTGGTCGTTTTCAATTATCACATCATCAACTCTGCTTTTACTTACCAGCATAGCCCCTTTGCGTTCAGCCTGTTTGGCAAACCAGCGGTCAAATTTGGCCCGTAGAATGCTGTAACTCTGATATGGTTCCTGAGTCAGCTCGCTGCCATAGTATTCCACATTGATTGAACGCTCGCCCGCCATGATACTGGCACCTTCCCGGGTGATAAACCTCTCCAGAGGTGCTTTTTTCCATAGATCAGGAAAAAGCTCGCGTACCGGGTTAACATACAGGCGGCCTCCGGTAACATTTTTAGCCCCGGGGTAGTCGCCTTTTTCAATCACCAGCACTTCTACCCCTTCCTGAGCCAGGGTATAAGCTGCCGCCAGACCTGCCAGGCCTGCTCCCGCAACAATTACATCAAACTTCTCCATCCCTGTTTGCCCCCCTGCTGTTTCTCTATTCCCAGGTATCTTAATCAGCCAGGGTCAACCCGGCCACTATCATCCTCTGCATATCGGCCACACCTTCAATTTGGGGTCCAATAATTGTATCCCGGTATATACGGGAAATCTTATAGTCGTTCATTAAACCATAAGAACCGTGAATATCCATAGCCAGACGAGTCACTTCGACTGCAGTATCACATACAAAAGTCTTTGCCAGGGCAGCTTCCTTGGCAAACTGCCGAGGATCTTTCATGTTATTGGCCAGGTAACCTAAACGGTAGGTTAACCAGCGCGCCGCTTCATATTTAATGGCCATATCGGCTATCTTGAGCTGGATAGATTGGAACCGAGAAATAGGTTTATCACGATGCATTTTTTCTTTGGCATATTTAAGGCCTTCTTCATAAGCAGCCAGCATACCACCCAGAGCAGTAGAACAAACCCCAATCTTGCCGTAGGAGATGCCCAGTTGCAAAATTGGATAACCCATACCCGGTCCGGACAGAAGATTTTCAGCTGGAACCTTTACATCCTTCAGGTATACGTCCAACAGCATGCCGCCATGCATCCCCATTTTATCCCAGGGCTCGGAGATGGAATAGCCTTCACAACCTTTGTCCACAATAAAGCCGGAAGGTTTGCCACTTTCGCTATCACGAGCAAAAAGAATAATGGCACCCGGCCAATTGGCATTGGATATAAAGCGCTTGGTACCATTAATAATATAATGGTCACCATCTTTTACGGCCGT
>CAZUFR010000094.1:0-5358 GCA_964619655.1 uncultured Syntrophomonas sp.
TTGCACTTACAAATCAACAGGTAAAACGCTTTGATCAGCACGGCCCTCTTTACTTTCATATTCTAGGTTTTTCGTCAAAGGGTCAAAAAATCCTTCAAGAAATGAAAATTAATTCACAAATTCCTATATTCAGTCGTGGTAGAGACATAAAAAAAGCCCGAGATGACCACCCCGGGACTGTTTTACGGGAAATGATTGACCTGGACGTTCTGGCCACTGATATTTACACCCTGCTCTATCCCGACCCTTTGCAACGCCAGGCAGGTAAAGACTTTACCACCTCACCATTACGGGTATAGAATTTTTGACTTTATTTCATCCAGCTTTTCTTCCGCCGCCTGCCGGCCCAGTTGAATTATTTCCTGGGATTTTTCGAAGTCTTTGGAGGCGAAGCCACCTACGGCAGGTTGGATGAGTATATCCGCTTTGTCATAGATTAAATCGAATTGCATTTTTTGCATAATATCAATAGCAGTTAAAATAACATCCATAGTGTTGTTAATGCTTATCATACGACCTTCACCAAAGGTAACATCAACCGCAATAATGATATCTGCTCCCCGGGAACGGGCTACTTCTATGGGCAAGCGGTTAACAACTGCACCATCTACCAGTATCATTTCATCACGTTTTACCGGGTGGAAAATTCCCGGGATGGAAATGCTGGCTCTAACCGCTTCGCTAATGGAGCCTTCCTCAAGGACTATTTGTTCCCCGGTCAAAAGGTCAGTAGCTACTACTAGCAGAGGTATATTAGTTTCCTGAAAACTTTTCTTTTTGGTCATGAGGTTCAGTAATTCCTTGATTCGTTTACCGGATATAAAGCCCATGCGAGGTAGCTGAACATCAAAAAACAGGCGTGAGTCCAGGTGTCCTAGCATTCGCCCCAGCATTTTCATATCCGCACCGCAGGCATAAATGCCTCCCACCATAGCCCCCATGCTGCATCCTACAATAAAATCAAAAGGTATCTGGTTTTCCTCAAATACCTGTAAAACCCCAATATGGGCTAACCCCCGGGCACTTCCTGCACCCAGTACCAGCGCAATTTTAGGCCGATCTTGCAAAGCTACCACCTCCGGTAGAATGTATTATTCTTCTAAACCCCAACCCTAAAAACATATATTAGAATTAATCTCTTGTTGCTCCCGTAATCAGCCCAATCTTCCCCAGGCTATTAGATATTTGCCACGGCTGAGTACCGGGAAGGTGTCTCATTTTGTAATAGGAGTTACGATTATGGGCAATTATTCCCGTATCTTTTTCCTCATTATAATACTAATTTTAACTACTTTCATGATTATAAACCCTCAAGAAACAGTTACTGCTGCCGGAATGGGCTTTAAACTTTGGTTTAGTATCCTCTTACCCGCACTACTACCTTTTTTTATTGTCGCCGAGCTTATGGTTAGTTTGGGTTTTGTTAATTTTCTAGGGGTTATCCTGGAGCCCATAATGCGACCTATTTTTCGCCTGCCGGGCTGTAGTTCCCTGGTGGTGGTTATGGGGTTTACTTCCGGATTTCCTATTGGTGCCGTCTTAAGCCGGAAACTCTATGATGAGAATCTGCTTACCGGTGACGAAGCCGAAAGGCTGGTTTCGTTTACCAATAACTGTAGTCCTCTTTTTATACTGGGGGCAGTTGGCGTGGGAATGTTTGCTTCTCCACTGGTCGGATATCTACTGGCCATATCCCATTACCTGTCTAATATCCTGGTAGGCATTTTCTGGCGTTTTCGAGCTCCAGTAACAATTGCCCACAACTTAAGAGACGAAGGGTCTTTGTTAGAGGAGGCCTGGAAATCTTTTTTACAACACCAGAACACACGGGGTATCGGAGCCTTACTAGGTGATGCTATAAAAAATAGCCTGAATAATATTCTGGCTATTGCTGGCTTTGTTATAATATTTTCCGTTTTAACCCGCATGCTATCAGTTTGGGGGATAATGGATGGGTTAGCAATCATGTTAAGTTATATTTTTAAAGCCTTTTGTCTGCCTTATCCGGTGGCCTATGGTCTGGGTATGGGGATGTTCGAAATTACCCTGGGTACCCGGACAGTAGTCCTAGCCTCTCAGGCCGACCTTCTCTATAAGCTACTGGCAGTTAGTGCTATTCTGGCCTTTAGCGGTTTTTCTATTATTGCCCAGGTAATGAGCATTATGGCAGGCATTCCGGTCCGTCTATCTTTTTATATGTTTTCACGGCTCATTCAGATGATGTTATCGATAGTAATTACACTTTTAACATATAAATTAATGGTTCCCCGCTTAACCGTCAGCTCTTTCACTATCCCTTATTATAAGGTCCTATATTCCTTTGACGCCTGGAATATTTCCCTATCCTGTTTAGCTATTGGCCTGGTATTGACTACTATGATGATTATTTTAAGCCTCTGGTGGCAGGACTAAATATCCTCTTCCTGGGAGTCCCTGATTTCCTGTTTTCCTTGACTAATAGCTTCCAAACCTTTTTTTAATACAATTTCCATATGGCTTAATATACCATCAGCATATTCATTAACATCGCGGCGAATCTCCCGGGCCATCTCTTCCGCACGAGCTATGATTTCCTCACCCATTTGCATAGCATTTCGAGTTATTTCATTATCATCTACCATACGTGCCACATGATCTTTGGACTGTTCCAAATACTCATCGGCCTGGGCGCAGGCATCCTGGACAATACGTTCCTTTTCACTCATGATAAGCTTTGCTGTTTCCAACTCTTCCGGCAGTATAGCTCTCAGGCGATCTACCCGATCCAGGAACCGGTAACTCTCGATCATTACCTTACCACTGGAGAGAGGCACCTTTTTACTGTCTTTTATCATTAGTTCGAGTTCATCCAGTATCCTGAAAATCTCCATCATTCTCTAATTACCTCCTTATTTAAACGATAATAATGCAGGGTTGATTCTCCATAGTTATCCAATCGGTATTCTTCTAACCGGCTTAATTCAACAGTTAAACTCATTTTCCTGTGACTACGAATTATAAGGATCCCTTCATTTGCTAACAAAGAAGACTTGTCCATGGCTATAAGAAACGGATTAAATATAGTTGGTACGGTAAATGGAGGATCAGCGTATATATAATCAAATTTAATTTGCCGCTGCTGAAGAATTTCTATAGCCCGAAAAACATCGTTGCGGTATAATTCAAAATTTTCCTTAAAACCGCAGTTATTCAAGTTTTCCCTGATAGTTTGAACTGACTTAATATTATTATCTATAAAAACCACCATTTGGGCTCCCCTGCTTAAAGCTTCAATCCCGACACTACCACTTCCGGCAAATAAGTCCAACAGACTGGTAGCAACAATCTTATCTCCGATTACATTAAACAAGGCCTCTTTAATCATATCAGTGATAGGTCTGGTATCTATTCCCCGGGGAGCTTTTAAACGTTTTCCCCGTGCTGTTCCTGATATTACTCGCACCGTTCTACCCCTCTGTCATATATTCGCCAGTTTTCGGTTTTGCCCTTTTTTTACTAAAATCATTTTATCACAGAAAAAATTTTTTAAGTAATGTGTATATTATCTCTTTGGCCGGGTAATGATATAAGTACCAGAAAAAATCTGGTAACAAACCCTCCCCAACAACTTTACAAAATTCTCCTCTCCCCAAAATGGCGACTAAAAAGTCGCCATTTTTTTATGTATATTTCCAATTATTAAAACGGATAATAAATCCAAAGGAGGTAGGTTTAATGTTATATAAAGATTTTAATATTAATGTGGACATGGCTATAGAAGCACGAGATTTGATTAGAGGTACTACAGATCAGGAAATACCTGGAGTAAAGGAAGATGTACAGCAATTAGAACATATTAAAGCAACTACTATTACAATCCTCAATGCAAGTGGAGCAGAAAAAATGGGGCGCCCGGTTGGCACTTATGTAACTATCGAATCACCACCGCTGAAGATTAATGACCCTTATGTACGTGATGAAATTGTTGGACAAATGGAAAAAAGCATGCAGACTATGATTGGGGATTACCTGAAACCACAGGATACAGTACTTCTGGTTGGTCTTGGTAATTGGAGGGCAGTCGCTGATGCTCTGGGGCCAAAGTTTATTGAATATAGCCCAATTACCCGACATTATCATACTTATTCCCCTGATGCTCTGGTCGAAGGCATGAGACCCAATTGTGGGATAGCTCCCGGCGTACTTGGAATCACCGGCCTGGAAACTTTTGAAGTAATAAAAGGAATAGTAGAAAAAATAAAACCGGCTCTGCTGGTAGTAGTTGATTCTCTGGCGGCTCAGAATGTCAGTCGTATAGGGACCAGTATTCAAATGTCTAATACCGGTATTCAACCTGGTTCAGGAGTAGGTAATGCCCGCCATGCTATAAGGCAGGAAGATCTTGGGGTACCAGTAATAGCTATTGGCTGTCCTACTATTGTAAGCGCTGCGGTAATTGCCAATGAAGCTGTTAAAAAATTCTGTTTAAATAGCGGGGCTATGTTTAATGAAAATACTTCTTTAAATTCTATTAAAGAAATATTGAATCCATTTGGGGGAAGTTTAGGAGTAACCCCCAAGGAAATAGATGACATTATCGAAAATAGCTCCCGCATAATCTCCATGGGTGTCGCTAAATCACTCTTCCCCGGTATCTCCGAAGAACAACTTGAACTGTATGCCACTTGATGGCCGAAATGAAAACAAGCGGATATGTATAATCCGCTTGTTAACGATAGTATGGTTCGAGGAATATTAGTACTAGCTCAGTCCGCCACCGGATGATCTCTGCTGATAATCATAGATCATTTTCTTAACCATTTGTCCACCAATGCTTCCAGCCTGTTTGGAAGTGAGATCTCCGTTGTAACCCTGCTTCAGGTTTACACCTACTTCCTGGGCAGCTTCCATCTTAAACTGGTCCATAGCTGCTCTGGCCTGGGGAACTAAAAGCTGATTATTTCTGGCCATTTATTTTTCACCTCCTTCACCTGGTGTAGTCTTATTTTTTCCCCATATCGATCTTCTATGCTAGAAGTATTTTCAAGACTTTTTAATTTTTTTCTTATCATCCTGTTTATTTGTAGTGGAAATGCCGATTTCCTGGGTTACTTCATATTTTAGTTTTTCAATTCCTTTACTTTCCTTCTTTTTGCCTTTCATAAATTCGCCTCCTTTTTTAAAAAATAAAAAACTGCGAATTATTATCGCAGTATTATAATCTGAAATTTAAGATTTTTTATTTATCCAGTTTTATACAGTAAAAAACATCCCTTTGTTTCCATGACGGAACGGCACGGGGGCCGTTCCCTACACATGACTGTTCTACGGTTTCACCCTGTGGGTATCACAATTAAGGTTGCCGCGTCCAATAATTAT
>CAZUFR010000095.1:0-5356 GCA_964619655.1 uncultured Syntrophomonas sp.
CCGGGTTCAAAAATCTGTTGGTAATTCATACCCCTAACCCCCTCTTCATATGTAAACTTTTTAGCGGATTGTTATCGATTGCTTATAAATAAATATTCTGGAAATTAATTCTAAATCCTCCTTATAACAGGAAATCGAAATTAGTCTCTTGCTAGCTATAGGCTTATCGATACTTCATTATTGCCCGGAAATTAATGACAAGCGCTACCAGCAGATGGTAAGAATCCGGTGTTTGCCAGGTTATAATTTCCCCGGTTCAATTTTCCAGTTAGTGTGTTCAATACCCAATACTACCTTATTTCAACTATCTCGGATAAAAGCTGGTAGAATCTTCAACTAGTCAAGCGGGGATTTGCTAAGTTAAGGTAAAAGAAAAGGAGGTATGCGCATGAAAAAAATTTTAGTACCTGTTTTAGCTCTTTTCCTGCTCCTGGTACCCATACATAGTCTCAATGCAGGGACAAACCAGGCATGTCAATCCCAGGTTACCCGACTAGTATTTCGTAGCGACCCATGTCGTATAATAAGTACCAGTATCAAGAATTATTCCCCGATTATACGGATTCAAAGATGGACCAATACCCGGCTAAAGACGGTAAAGGTTCATATCTACAACAACAGGGAAGGGACATGGACGCGGGTTCCTGCCAAAACCATAACGGTACCCATTCAAAAAACACACCGACCGACTCCGGTACCGACACCAAAACCAGTACCCGTACCTACGCCAACCCCGGTACCAACACCTCAACCGGAGCCAACTCCAACCCCGGCACCCTCTCAGGAGACAGCAGATTTTTCTGCAATGCAAAAAGAAATGCTGGGCTACATAAATGCTGAAAGGGCGTCCGCGAATTTGGTACCGTTAACTCTGGACCAGAAACTATGTCAGGGAGCATATCTCAAATCACGTGATATGGCAGTTAACGGATATTTTAGCCACACTTCGCCAACCTATGGCAGTCCTTTTGACATGATGACAAGTCAGGGGATTACCTATAGGACGGCAGGGGAGAACATAGCGAAAAATATCAGTGTAAAAGGTGCTCACACCGCATTTATGAATTCACCAGGACATAAAGCCAATATTCTTAACCAGGGATTCGGTAAAGTAGGATTAGGGTTTTACCAGGAAGGACAGTATCTGTACGTTACCCAGTGGTTTACAAACTAGTTTTAAAAACATAATTCAGCTAAATACCAAAGGGGCAGTTTGTTGTAAAACTGCCCCTTTGGTGTTGGAATTCCCTACGGCAAACGGAATTGGGCTAGTTTGTTGTAGATGACCTTTACTTCTCTCCTATGCAGCATAACCAGTTATTGGCATCTACCACTGCGGTCGTCACATTCTTAAATTCTAGTTCCTCCAGCCATTGCTTTAATTCTTCCGGGGCAAATATCTGCATATCTCCAGCAGCAGCATAGGCTTCATTTCTTTCCCGGAAGAGCTCACTTTTATAAACTTCATTAATAATGACAAATTTGCCGGCAGGCTTTAAGACCCTTTTTATTTCTTTTAAGCATTCGCCCAGATTCGGCCAAAAATAAACGGTTTCCACCGCCGTAACTATGTCGAAGTAATTATCTTCAAAAGGAAGTTCATTAACAGAAGCTTGCAGTATTTTTATCCGGCCTTCCTTAATCAGTTCCGCGTTATAAGCACTGGACCAGGCTACACAATCTGGTGAATAATCAATCCCGAAGACTTTTCCCTCAGAGGTTATTGCTGCCATCCGGTGAATTGTTCGCCCTCCGCCGCAACCTACATCCAGTATAATACTGTCAGGTGCAATGGAAAATTGTTTCATTCCCCAGCTGGTTAACGTATAATGACTTTCATTCATCCTATCGGCAATCAGTTTTCCCTGTTCACCAGAAGGTTTTTTACATTGATTTATCTGTTGGGAAAGTTCATTCATAATAAGGCCCCTAACTCTCGCAGATTTTGACGGATATTGACCTGTTTTTCCTTAATTCCTAAGTGCTTGAGAACTCGAAACGGTTATATTTTGCCGCTGGAAACATTTTCTGTAGTAATGTTATAAAAGTATACCGTATTGCCCTCGACAATCACATTGCTTCCACAGTCGGAAGTTTTAAATACCACCTTCCCGGCTCGATCAAATAGCATAATTCTGTACCTGGTATCAGCCGACTCTTTAAAGGTACATGCCAGATATTCCTGGTTATCGCCGGTTATGTTCATAGATAGAAGTTCCGCATGGGGATTAAGTGTAGCATCGTTTCCCAAAGTGTATAGTTGCTTATCCTCTTTTGTATAATAGAATTTCCCGCCCATTATCGCGAATTTAATCTCGGATTCGGGCAGTCCTTCTGCTTTTCCTACAAAACTTTCGTTTCCATCCTGCAAAAATATTTTATATACATTGCCCTGGCTTAAATAATAAAGGTGGTCACCATCTATTTGACCCAGGTTAACGGATCCCGGGGCATTACTAACCCTGGTAACTTCGTTAGTGTCGATATTTACCTTATATATTGCGGTGTCAGCCAGTTTTACATCCCCAGCAACGCCACTTATTACCTTTGCCGCTCTAACATATAACTGGTTTCCAAACAGCGCAAACCTGGGTACTCCTCCCAATGCCGTCGAACTGTAATTCAAACTGTAATACCAATAATCGGGGCTGCCGAGGGCCACAGTTTCCGCTGCATCACTCTCTTGCATTCTTAGATTACCAGGACCCGGGGCGTGTCCCATCCAGTACATGAAAAGCTTATCCCCTATGGCAGCAGTATCAAAATAGCTGCTTTGTATTTGCCTGATGGAGCCATCGCTGTTCAATTCAATTCTATGGTCAGACCCCATGACCGCACCACCGGAATGGAAATATAGCATTGCCTTGCCATTTTCCTCATAAAGGTTATGCATATTATAAAGCCGGTCGTCACCATAACTCCTACGTTCAAGTTGGTACATTTTCTTTGTTTTAGAGGGGTCGGAAAGCGGTGCCTGTACTATTTCCCCCTTATTGTTATCGTAATACACATATCCGTTTTTAACTAATACGCAGGTGCTTTTCTTGCCGGCAAAAGCGCTGAATTCTTCCTCTCTAGGCCGGTCTTTAGAAATTGCGGTCTGCTCCAGCTTTACATTCCCGGATTTAATAACCAGGCCGTGTTCTCTCTCAAAATTGTATTCCCACCCGAATTCCTCCACGCCATACTTCCAGGTCATAGGAAAATAGGTGATGTCCCGGAATGAAAGCAGGGGATACTGTTCCTTGCTGTTATCAACAGCTTTTCCATTTACCGTTACTGGCAATGTAACAACTTTGGCGGTATAACTCCTGCCGTTCCTGGCAGATAATGTATATGGATTATGGGCTGCAGTCACTCCGGTAGCATCCACCAACAATCCTTCCTGGTTTCCTTTCCAGGTAGATTCGAGGCCGAGGTATCTACAGCCACTGTAAGTCATGGGGAAATATGTAATGTCATTGAAAACAATTAACGGGTATTTACTATAGTCATTATTGATGGTTTGGCCGTTCATAATAACCTTGAAATCGGGCAGGGTTATTTTAACATTCCCGCTCTGCCCGCCAAATGCTATAGGAACCGTGCTGATGCTCAGCAAAAAGACCAGTATAAAACATAATATTTTTTTTGGCATTCTGATTCCTTCTTTCTTTGCTAATGTCTATAAACCAAATTGAAAGATGTTTTAAATCTCCATTCCACAGCACTTCTTGAATTTCTTGCCACTTCCGCATGGACATGGATCATTTCGGCCTATCTTCTTTCGCGTCTTCATATTAATTATGTTAGTCTCGGGCGAGGGAAGGGGGTTTAGATGCTGTTTTCAGGCTGATAAATGAGCCACGCTAAGTTGGGCCTAGCATCAGTGACCTAAAAATCTGTCCAGCAAAATATCCTCAACATTTCGTCTGCTGTCAATCACGGCTAATACCCATACTTTATTATCTTCAATCCTATAAATGATTCGCCATGGCTGACTGATTAATTCCCTATAGGTTAAAATACCATAATAACTCAATTCTGGAACAATTCTTCCCTGCAGAGGCATTTGCTGCAAGTTATTAGCTTTTTGTTTAATGGCTGAATAAACTGTTCTAGCTTGAGTTTCACTATCAGCAGCAATGTAAGTAATTATTTTTCTTAAGTCCTGCTGTGCAGTTTGGGTCCAGAATACCTGGTAAGTACCTTTGTTCATGGTTGTATCTTTCTAAAGTCGTCATCCAGAGCTGCAAAAAACTCATCCTGTGACAAGACCTTTTCGTCCGCTATATCCCGTTCTCCCTGAGCCAGGAGTTTTAACAAACCAAGAGCCTTTTTCATTTTTTCATAGGATTCAGTATCCAGTAATACCGCTTTAGCCTCACCATTTTGAGTAACATAGACAGGTCTGTGAGTCTCATTTACCTGCGCTAAAATCTCAGCGGCATTGGCCTTAATATAAGAAATCGGCCTGATGTCTTCCTTAATATTCACCCTTCATCACCTCGGTACAAATATAGTACTAAATTAAGACCACTACGTCAAGAATCCCACAGGAAAAGCTGGTGCATTTTAAAATAAGACCGATCGAATATTTACAAAAAAAGAGCCTCGACTAAAGGTGAGGCCCTGTTTAGAAGTATGGCACCATTATACTACTATTTCACTTCCTCCAAATTAAAGAAGTGACTTAGTTATGAATATTATGTCTATTGCATACATTATGTACATAATGTACGATAGGGGTGAAAGCGGGTGATTTATATGCAAACGATAAATGCTACTGAAGTTAGGAACAATTTTAGTTTTTACATTGATACTGTAATACGGGAAAAACCTATTGCCGTAAAACGAAATAGAGATGTACTTTTGTTTTTTTCAGATCAAATAGTAAAAGACCTGGTGAGAGATCTGACTTTTCAGGCTGATTTATCTCATGAAGATGGCACTATTGTGGGTACTATAGAAGGGTTTGATCTGGTAGTTGAAGGAAAATCAGAGCAAGAAGTTATCCGGAAACTTGCTGAGGATTTACTGGAATATGCTCAAGATTACGCTAATGATTTTAAACTATTTTATAATGCTCCTAACCGAAAAAGCCACTATCCTTATGTTTTAAAAGTGCTTTTAGCATCCACAATTGATGAAATTATAGGATTCATTAATGCCAAAGTGGTCTGAACTGAAGCGGTTTTGTGAGCATGATGGTTGGAAGCTGTATAAAGGCCTCTATTCATGCCTAAAAGGAGAATATATAAACATGAACGTAGATGAACGTCTGGCCAGGGCTATAGAGATGGTGAAAGAGTATGAAAAAACACATAGCCGATTAGAAACAACCCGCAATATGATTAGTAGGGAAAGGAACCGCTAT
>CAZUFR010000096.1:0-5311 GCA_964619655.1 uncultured Syntrophomonas sp.
CAGGAGATGATGGTTCCCAGTACCTACCTCTGGGAGCAGGTGCAAAAAGATATAGAAGCCAGTAATCCCTGGCAGCGCCTTAAAAAGAATCTGTTGCTGCTACTGCAATTACTGGCGGCAGTGCTGCTGGTAATGGCTTTGACCCGACCTTATCTACCGGTAGCCCAGGATAGCGCCCGCCACCTGGTGGTGGTATTGGACTGCTCGGCCAGTATGGCAGCTAATGATGTATCCCCATCACGTTTTGACGAAGCCCGTCGGATCGCTGGTAAAATGGCTAATCAGCTGGGGCCAGGTGATTGTATGACTTTAATTACCATGGCGGAGAAACCTGGTATTCTGGTTACCGCCAGCCGCGATCGCGCAGAGATTAAACGTCTGCTGCAAGAGGCTAGTTTGAGTTCGGGTAGTGCTGATTTGGAGCCGGTACTGGCTATTGTTTCAGCCATGTTAAAAAACGATAATAACATTTCCCTGCTCATTTTAACGGATGGGGGAGTAAAACCGCTGGAAAATCAGATTAAACTCTCCTGCCCGGTAAAAGTAGAGTTGATTGGTAAAAGCTCGGAGAACCTGGCTATAACTACTCTGGCTACGCGCCGCCAGGGTTCACAGGTACTTACTTTGGCCCGGGTGCAGAACTTCAGTAATCGAGAAATTAAAAGCGATATTGAATTACGATCCCATGAGTTGCTAATAGACGTACGCAGTCTGGTAATGAAGCCCGGCGAAATACGTGATATCATTTGGGAGGACCTGCCACCGGGGGTAGAGGTAATTGAAGCCCGGCTGTCAGTAGAGGATATTTACTCCCCTGATAACCAGGCCTGGGCAGTAGTGCAAGCTGCGGGTAAGAACCGGGCTTTGTTGGTCACTCCGGGCAATATTTTTATGGAAAAGGCCCTGAACCTGTCTGAGGCCCTGGATTTATACCGCACCAGTCCGGAGAATTACTTGCAGCAAAGTGAATATTATGACCTGTACATATTTGATGGCTGGTTACCGCAACAATTACCCCTTGCTTCTACCATAGTCTTAAACCCCCCTTCCCCTAACCCTGTAGTTATTGTAAATGGAGTTAGCGAAAATATACCATTCATTACTGCCAGTAATGAAGAACCGCTTTTAAGATATGTGGATGTTACTGGATGGCAGATGGCCAGCACTAATAATATTACCCTGCCGGTGGGATTTAAAAGTCTGCTTAACTATGATCAGAAACCGCTACTTGCTGTCGGTGAATATAAAGGCCAGCGGATGGCGTTATTTAGCTTTGACCTGCACCATAGCAACATTCCCCTGCAGACTGGTTTTCCTATATTGATAAATAATCTGGCTACCTGGTTATTACCGGAAAGGCAGGATAATGCCGGCGTAATCAGCGGCGATGAATATAGATTTACACCTGTAGCGGGTAGCCAAGAAATTATTGTGCAAGGCCCGGATGGTAAAAAGGAGAACTATCGGACTCCATTTCCATCCGTTTTTTCAATTGAAAAGCCTGGTCCCTATCGTTTTACTCAGGTGGGTGATGATACCGAGCGTAGTTTTTATGTGGTTAAGAATAATGGTAACCTGCTGGAGTCGGACTTAAAACCTCAAAACATAAGTTGGATACAAACTAAACAAAAGCAGTCCGGAAACATGAGTAATCGGGAATTTTGGCCTTACCTGGCTGCGATATGTTTGTTCATACTCCTGCTGGAATGGGAGGTGTACCGCCGTGGCTATTAGTTTTAACCACCCCTTCTGGCTGTTATTATTACCTTTACTTATGTATCCCTTGTATCTCTGGTATCGCAGCAGTCAGCATTTGCCCCGGTGGAGACGAAACCTGATTGTAACATTGCGAATAAGTCTTTTGCTCTGTTTAATCCTGGCTGTAGCCGGGGTAGAATTTCGTTTTCCCCTGCATAAGCAAAGCGTAGTCTTTGTGGTTGACGGCTCTGCCAGTTGTGAAAAGGTTAGAGAGCAGGCAGAAGATTTTATAAAAAAAGCAATTGAGAAAAAGAAAGCTGATGATCGGGCGGCAGTTGTTTTATTTGGTGGTGACGCTCGGGTAGACCAGCCGCTATCTACGAATCCTAACTTTCATACTATTGAAACTGTGGTGGACCGTGACTATTCTAATCCAAGTGAGGGCATAAAACTGGCTGACGTGCTGGTACCGCGCGATTCATTACGCCGGGTAGTACTTGTTTCTGATGGCTATCAGAATAGTGGGGACCTGATGAAAGAGGCGGCAGTTTTAGCCGAAAAAGGGGTAAGGGTAGATGTTCTACCGCTGCATCAAGGTAGCGGGCCGGAAGCCCGTATTGAGAGCATGGTCATCCCTCAGAGGCTTTATCCCGGGGAGAAGTTTAGTGTCAAAGTAAAAATTGATAGTAATGTAGCTACTCCGGTAGTTTTACGCATATACCAGGACCGGGAAGTAATCGGCGAGCTTAATACTTCGGTTAACCGGGGAGAAAACTCTTTTAGCTGTGCCGCTATGATTAAGGAAAGCGGGTTTCATAGCTTTGAAGCCATAGCAGAATTTGAAAAAGATACTATCGCTGAGAATAATGTTGCTCATGCCTTCACTCTAGTTGAGGGTCCCCCCCTGATTTTACTGGTAGAGGGTTCACCCGGGGAAGCGGCTGCTATCAAATCTGCTCTAGATTCCCTGGAGCTGGACAACCGGGTAATTCCGGCTTATCAGTTTCCTGCCAGTATTGAGGAACTGCAGCGCTATGCCGTGGTAATCCTTTGCAATGTCCCAGCCAATTCTTTGACGGGTAATAGTATGCAGGCAGTTAATATGGCGGTGAAAAACCTGGGTCTGGGACTTATAATGGTTGGCGGCGACCAGAGCTTTGGACCAGGAGGCTACTTCAAAACCCCAGTGGAAGAGGCACTGCCGGTTTACATGGATTTACGGGGCAAAAAAGAAATTCCCAGCCTGGGACTTTTACTGGTTATAGATAAGTCGGGGAGCATGTCGGAATCGGCTGGTGGTTATGCCAAAATTGATTTGGCCCGAGAGGCGGCAGTACAGGCTACTGAAGTGCTGGGGCCCATGGACCAAATTGGGGTACTGGCTTTTGATAGTGCGGCCAAATGGGTAGTTAAAATGCGTAAGGTAGATGATTTAACTGCCATTCAGGATGATATCGGTACGCTGCGGGCCGGAGGTGGTACCAGTATATACCCGGCTCTGGCCCTGGCTTATGATTCTCTGAAGAAGGCCGACACTAAATATAAACATATTATATTACTTACTGATGGCCAGTCCGCTACTAGCGGAGACTATTATTTCCTGGCTCGTAAGATGGAAAAGGCCGGTATCACTATGTCTACGGTGGCAGTAGGCGACGGTGCAGATACAGAATTGTTGGAAATTCTAGCTGAATGGGGTCGGGGAAGATATTATTTTACCAATGAGGCTTATAGCATACCCCGGATATTTACCAAGGAAACTATTACCGCTTTGCGTAGTTACCTGGTGGAAGAAAATTTTACCCCGTTAAGAGTAGCCGGTAGTGAGGTTTTACATGGTATAACGGAGGTGCCTGACCTGCACGGCTATGTGGCCAGTACGGTAAAAGATTTGGCCCAGCTTATACTGGAAAGCCATCGGGGTGACCCGGTGCTGGCTGGTTGGCAGTATGGATTAGGCCGGTCTCTGGCATTTACCAGTGATGCCGGTGGGCGTTGGGCAGCGAATTGGGCTAGCTGGGAGGGCTATAATCATTTTTGGGGTAATCTATTGTCCTGGGTATTACCCCGCAGTCAGGATAGTAGTCTGCGGATGGATACCTATATAGAGGATGGTGAAGGATATATTAAAGTGGATGCAGATGATTATACGGCCACTTCATTAACATATAGCGCCACTATTATTAAACCTGACCTAAAAACCGAAAATCTAGAGCTGCAACCTGTCGCCCCGGGCAGCTTTGCCGGAAATTTTAAGGTTAAAGAACCAGGGGTCTATTTAATCAAGGTACTGCAAAAAAAAGAAGGAGAATCCCTGGGTAGTGTAAGCGGAGGGGCGGCTTTGTCGTACTCCCCGGAATATAATAATACCTTGCGGGATAATGCTTTCTTGGAGCAGGTAGCGGCCAAAGGTAGAGGGAGTATTATTTCCCGGCCAGAAGAGGCTTTTGCCGATAACCTGCCTCCATTAAAAGGTATCGTGGAATTGTGGCCCTGGCTATTAATTATGGCCACCTGCCTTTTACCCCTGGATATTGCTGCCCGCCGTTTGAACATAAGGCAGGTTGATATAGAAAAAGCCCGTACCCGCTTACGCCGAGAAGTGGATGACCCGCTGGAAACAGCATCAAGCACTTATACTCGCCTGCAGCAGCGTAAGCAGCAGGTACAGCAGCAGCGGGAAACGCTTAAATCTGGCCGCGCCTTGAATGATGATTTGCTACCATCTTCATCCTCTTCTGATTTTAGCTCCAAGGGTTCTAACCAGAAGGGCGAAAAACAAGATGCCGGAGGATCAGTTCTTGATACTTCCCGCCTGCTGGAGCGTAAACGAAACCGCTGATAATGTCGAATACAAATGCGAAACTTAATAGAATTTTGTGGTGGCAAAACGACTGAAAATGAGGGGATTAGTGGAAACTTCCCCTCATTTTATTTTTTTCATTGCAGGAAAATACTTCCATTAATAGAAAAGCAAGGTATACGCATTTTGCAGCGGTTAAGATAGGAGGGTATACATTGTCAGCAGCTCTTAGAAGTGTTAATGGGGAAATCCGGGTTGACATGAGATCATTCAACACTTTTTCTGAAATTAAAAACCAACTGGAAGTAAAGCTGCAGAGAATTGACAGCTATGCGCTGGGAACCCTGGTCACCTTGGATATGGGTGATAAACAGCTTAGCAGCAAGCAAGTTAGGGAAATTGAGGACATACTACTGGATCACGGGCTGCACCTGAGGGAGCTGAGGTCTAATAATAAACCCAGAGAGGAGGAGGGGGACGAAAATCCTTTTGGTGATATGCCCGGGTATAGTGATACCGCCCTTATTTGCAGGCACCTTAGATCCGGGCAAAAGGTTTTTTATGAAGGGAATTTAGTAATTTTGGGTGATATTAACCCGGGAGCGGAGGTGGTAGCTGGAGGTAATATCGTGGTTATGGGTTCCTTGAGAGGCCTGGCCCATGCCGGGGCATTTGGTGATGAAACGGCTATAATAAGCGCCTATCGCTTAAGCCCTACTCAGTTGAGGATTGCCAACCACATTACCCGCCCACCTGATGGGGAGGTAATCGTAGTTTCAACTCCTGAACTGGCTCGTATTAGAGCCGGTA
>CAZUFR010000097.1:0-5248 GCA_964619655.1 uncultured Syntrophomonas sp.
CCCCTACAGATTTCGCTTAACTTGAAAATAATAGCCGTACTGTTTCCATACGGGATATAGGGTAAAAAAATAGTTTAGCCCGGCCTCCTGTTTGAGGGAAACCGGGCTAAACCGGGATCTAAGGAGTTAGATGCTGATATTTGAGGAATACCAGACATTGTCTATATTGATTAGGAAAATATGTTCACCAGTAATCTGATCATTAGTCTTAAACCACAGGTTGGTGTCGGTATTGGCAGTAAGCTGGGCTACTTCTCCAGTTGGTTTTATTTGATACATACAGGTGAAACTGGACAGGTCGATATCCCCTAGTTTATATTCGATATAACTGTTACTATCGTGTTCTCCGCTTCTCCCGGTGGCAGTAGCTGCCACTTCGATAGGAGCAACCCAATCCAGAACGGATTCATAACTGTTATCGTCTTTATCTACAACCTTCAGGGTGTATTTGCCGGATTCACGCTGTAGATTAAACCATAGGGTCTTATCGGTATTAGGGGTAAGTTCTACCGGGTCTTCACCCTCTTTTTGCATAGTTATGGATTTTACATTGTCCTGGGCCAGGCTGAACTGTTGACCATCTACTACAAATTTATACTCCTGATAGACTTTACCATCATGTACGCCTACCTTGCTGGTCTCATTCAGGGTACCCTCGAGGTCCTGGGGAGTTTCATCTTCAGGTTCCTCCTCAGGCTCATCCTTATCCAACAGGTTTTGCAGTATAGCAGCCATCTCCGCCCTGGTTATGGCACTGTTAGGGTTAAAGTTGCCATTAGGATGCCCGGAAATTATGCCCTCCTCATAGAGAGCCAGAATGTATCCGACATCTTCCGGCGAAATTAGGATACCATCTTTGAAAGGTATATTACTGGTGTCCACCGGTTCCAGTTCCAGAGCTTTGGCAATCATAACTGCAGTCTGGGCGCGGGATGCCTGTACGGCAGAGTGGAAACGATTCAGCTTGATGATTCCTTTTTTAGCAGCTTTATCAGCATCTGCTCTCACCCATTCTGGAATGTCAGCCACTTTACTCTGGTCTTCGTTCTCTACTTTTTCCTCTTCGTTCTCTGCTGCATCTTCTTTTATGGTAATGTCGGCTTCTTCGGCAGCGATACGCATTACCAGGGACAAGGCTTCAGCCTGGGTAAGTTTCTGATCAGGTTTGAAACTACCATCGGGATATCCGGTCAAAAGCCCAATTGCAGCCATTTCTTCAATGCACTGAGCAGCCCAGTGCTGGTAGGTGTCGCGAAAACGTTTAGCTTTGACCTTTTCAGGTTTTTCTTTAGTAACCCGGTATTGCTCTTGCAATGATTTTTTGATTGCCTTTTCTATCTGGTTTGAGTTTTTTAGCTCTTTCTTTTGCTGCCCGGGGGGTACCACCTTTTTGGTGTCTACTACCTTTTTACCACTATTGGGCCATGCTTTGCCATTACCGGGGTCCGCCAAAGCAGTAGTGGTAAATACCGCTACCAGCAGCAAAGCTAGAACCAGGGTTAAGGTTTTCTTCATCAATCTTTCCTCCTTTATTTGTTTTCACTTATATATACGTAGGAGGGGAACAGAAAATGGGGTCAGGCCGCTGACTTTTAGTTTAGCGGCCTGACCCTTGCGCTATTTTACATTCAATTACATGCAATTACATGATTTTGGATAGTAATCCCTTAAGCTGGGGAGTACCTATTTCCTCCAGTTCATAACCTACCCTTACTGCAGGTTTGTCAATAGTCATCACCCGACGCAGGTCAATGGGAGTTCCAATGACCACTATTTCTGCCGGGGAACTATTTATAGTCTGTTCCAGTTCCTGAATCTGAGTCTGACCATAGCCCATGGCCGGAAGTAATCGAGACAGGTGGTTGTATTTAGCAAAGGTCTTTTTAATACTACCTACGGCATAAGGCCGGGGATCAAGCAACTCGCCGGCGCCCAGCTTTTCTGCCGCTATTACTCCGGCGCCATAAGCCATACTGCCATGAGTAAGTGTCGGACCGTCTTCTACTACCAGAACCTTTTTACCTTTGATAGACTCAGGTTGTTCTACGGTGATGGGCGAGTTGGCCAGGATAATAGTAGCTGCCGGGTTGTTTCTGCTTATAGTTTCCTTGACCTCCTCTACCTTGGCCGGGTCGGCGGAGTCAATTTTGTTGATAATAGCAATATCCGCCATACGCAGGTTAGTTTCTCCCGGATGATAACTGGTCTCATGTCCGGGACGGTGAGGATCAACAATTACTATATGAATGTCGGAAACGTAGAAAGGAATATCATTATTTCCTCCGTCCCAAAGAATCACATCGGCTTCTTCCTCCGCCTGGCGCAGTATAACCTCGTAATCAACCCCGGCATATACTACCATGCCAATGTCGATATGGGGCTCGAATTCTTCTCTTTCTTCTATAGTACACTGGAATTTGTCCAGGTCATCATAAGTGGCAAAGCGCATGCACACCTGTTCTTCCAGATTGCCATAGGGCATAGGATGCCTGATAACTGCAACTTTCTTACCCGCTTCAGTAAGCAATTTGGCAACGTAACGGGTAGTCTGGCTTTTGCCACTACCGGTTCTAACTGCTGTGACTGCTACTACCGGGCGTTTAGACTTAATCATAGTGGTATCTGGTCCCATTAAGCGGAAATCGGCTCCGCAGGCCATAACCAGGGAGGCCTGGTGCATGACGTATTCATGAGGGACATCACTGTAAGCAAAAATCACCTGATCTACATTATATTTTTTAATTAATTCCGGTAATTCTTCCTCAGCATATATGGGAATCCCTTCCGGGTATCTGTTTCCTGCCAGCAAGGGGGGGTATAATCTTCCCTCTATATCCGGAATCTGAGTAGCGGTAAAGGCTACTACTCGATAGGCCGGGTTGTCCCTGAAGTAGGTGTTAAAGTTGTGAAAATCTCTTCCGGCTGCACCCATAATAATTACGCGGTCCTCTTTCATTCAGTTCACCTCTTAATTTTTTTATAGTAGCCTGATTGCTGGTTGTCCTCCATCTAAGGAAGATGTACCTTTTATCAGAATCTGCTCTTGTTATTTATTATCCCGGTTAGCATCCCAGGAAAACACCTGGATATCTCGACGTAACTCCCAGTCCAAATGATGATAAAATTCGGTCGCCGGCTGATTGTCATTAAAAACAAATAGATGAATTTTTAATGCTCCCAGGGATTTCAGTTCAGTTATTACCTGATTAAGCAGCACCTTGCCGTAACCCTTACCCTGGTAATCCGGATGGACGGCCAGGTGGTATATATATCCCCGGCGCCCGTCGAACCCACCTAATACTGTCCCGATTAGACCTTTATCAATCCGCAGAACTAAACAAGTGGAAGGGTTTCTTTCCAGAAAGACCTGGAGTGCTTTCTCTTCATCACCTTTGCCTACCCCCAACCCAGGAGTGACGCTCCATAAATTCAGCATTGCCCCCGTGTCGTCTGATTGCGCTCTTTCCACCTGGTAGCAATGATCTGAACTCTTCTCATTAATATTACCCTGTGAATTGTTAGTGAACAAGAGTCCCATCCCTTCGTCCATTTATAGCTTTGGTCAAAAATTACTGTTTTATTATAACTCATCGTAAACTTGAGTAAATACCTACCTAGAAAAATGTTTTTACCCCCCCTGGCAGGAACTGCAATATCTGGTGCCGAAATAGATTGTAAATTTGGCAATATTATGTAGTATTGTTTTCAGGAGTGATAGTTGTGCTTATCCGGCTAGCGCAGGATATATGGGTGGTAACCCCAGAGGGAAAACCTCGATACCCCTATGGAAACTGCATGTATATTGAGGATGACATTTCTACGGTAATAGATCTGGGGGCTGGAGCCCGGGCTTTTGCCGCTGTTCCTTGTGATCAGATTCAGCTATCGCTATTAAGCCATTTTCATTTTGACCATATTCACGGAGACAGCCTGTTTCCAAACAGCAGGCTTATGGCCGGATATGAGGAACGCTTAACCTATAGTAATGAAGAGGAGTACCTTGATTTTCATGGTTATCACCTGTGGGAACCTTTAATGGGGCTTAAACGGGCAGCATATGGCCAGGTAATTCCCCTGCCGGATGATGTGCTGGCTCAACCTGGTTTCCGCCACATGCCCCTGGCTGGAACTTTTACTGATCAGGATGTGCTTAATCTGGGTAAAATATCCTTAACGGCAGTGCACCTTCCCGGTCATACCAGCGGTCATTATGGGTTTTACCTGGAAAAGGAGGGTATTTTATTTAGTGCTGATATCGATTTAGTAGCAGCCGGTCCCTGGTACAGCAGTAATACTGCGGATATAGGGGACTTGATTCAATCGGTAGAAAAAATAAAAACCATAGCTCCACGAATTATTGTACCTTCGCACCGCCGAGTACAAAGCGAAAATATTCCCCAACAATTAGACTGCTATATTCAGATAGTTCTGGAACGTAATCAGAAAATATTCGAATTGCTCCAAACACCCCGCAGCCTGGATGATCTCGCTGAACTTCGCCTGGTCTTTCCCGGAAGGCAGAATCTATACGAACTCTTTTGGGAAAAAATGACCATCCGCAACCATCTGCGCTATCTCATCAAACAAAACCTGGTGCAGGAACTGCCCGACGGTCTTTTTGAGCGTATTTGATGTTAGCAGAAATAATCGGAAAGGCTACATAATTTATAGCCTTTCCGATTATTTAAAACAGGCGGTGAATCCGGGTCACGGATAAATCTTGCTCTTAATTCTATTATTTGATTCATGGCATTTTACCGGTCAAGTAGTCGGTTTGCTTTCTTTTTTCAAGCAACCAGAATGGAAATACCGCTCTTCAAATACTTTGTAGGGCTTATTGCCAATAAAATGGTTGCATATTTTACACCGCATTTTAGCAATCTGGTTTTGCTTTTCGGTCTTAAGCTGTTTCTCGAAAACAGTCATGGCTTTCATGAACATCTCCCCTTTCTAAGACACCCGGAGGGTGACGTTGTCTAGACCATAACATTTCCTCTCTCAACAAACCTGGCTTAAATCACACGGCATATCGTGACCCTGATTCCAACCCGTGCAAACATAACTGGAGGATTCCCACCAATATCAGGACCCTCCAGTCAGGACTTGACATTCCGCAGCACCTCGCATTCCAGTGATGGACGGAGGTCCCTGTCTATTGTATTCATTATACCAGATCTAAAAAGAATACTCTAGATACCGGCATCTATGGTAATATTTGGCGTATAGTTTCCTATTCCATAAGCTGCTG
>CAZUFR010000098.1:0-5148 GCA_964619655.1 uncultured Syntrophomonas sp.
CCCCGGGATGCTTTAAATAGCAGGGTCCATTCGTTATCAACCTGAGTCTGCAAGTATTCCAGGGCCTCCGCTTTAGTAGAAAAATGGCGTACTTGGTTCGGATTCATGCCCATTTCCAGTGCCCCCTGGGCTATGTTTTGAGCCAGGGTGCCCACCGTCACCAACAAGTCTACTCCTGAGGTATAAGCCGTCTGTCCCACCTTGAAGTGGGATTCGGTTTCCAGGTTGCCCAGCTCGAACATATCTCCCAAAACAGCCAGGTATTTACCTGGAGTAGCAAGTTCCCGGCCCGTCTCCAGGGCTGCCGCCATGGAAACCGGATTGGCGTTATAAGTATCATTAATAACTGCTCCGCCACCTTCCAGGTTAATAATATTTAAGCGGTTACCACTGGGTTTATAATCCAACAAACTGCTTTTTATGGATTCCATGTGTATACCCAGCAGGTAAGCCATCGCGGCAGCTGCTACTATATTAAGAGCCAGCCTTCGGGCTGGCAGGGGAAAAAACAAAGTTTCCAATTGGTTCTGCCAACACATTTTTATTTCCATTCCGGTATTACTTACCTGACAATTCACCAGTTGAAAATCACAATTATTATTATAGCCGAAGGTATATTTGTGGCAAGAATACTCCTCGGCCTTCTCAACTAGCAATTTATAATCGCCATTAATCAGAACAAAACCGTCTTCAGGTATTTCTGCTAACACTTCACATTTAGCTTGAGCAATATTTTCCAGGTTACCCATGGTTTCCAGGTGTACCGGTTCAATATTGCTTATAAGGGCATATTTAGGCCGGGCAATAGCGGCCAAGCGCTGTATTTCGCCCAATCCCCGCATACCCATTTCTACTACCGCCATTTTATAACTATTATCAAGTTGCAGCAGGGTTAGGGGCAAACCAATATCATTATTATAATTTCCTTTGGTCTTCAGTGTTTTCCAGGTAGAAGACAGGCATAAAGCTACTAATTCCTTACAGGTGGTCTTACCTACACTACCGGTTACTGCTATTACCGGTATATCAAAACATTTCCGGTAGGAAGATGCCAGGGCTTGTAAAGCCTGCAGAGTATCGTCTACCAGAATCACAGTTTTACCTTTAACCACCATACTGTCAGTAACCCGTGAAACTACTGCAGCCTGGGCTCCATGTTCCAGAGCTGTTTGAACAAAATCATGGCCATCAAAGTTTTCCCCTACCAGAGCAATAAAAAGCGACCCCTCTTCAACCCTGCGGGAATCAGTAGTAACGCTGGTTATAATATGTTTGTCATTTCCCTTTATAATCCGTCCATTTATACTACGACAAACGAACTCCAGGCTTATTTGCACTATTTGCCCAATCCTTTCAAAAATTCTGAGGCAACTTTTCTATCATCAAAATCAAGCACCTTATCTTTAACCAGTTGGTAAGTTTCGTGTCCCTTGCCGGCAATTATTACCAAATCCCCCGGGCGGGCCAGGTGTACAGCATGATTTATGGCTTCTCGTCGATCACTGATAATGGCATAGCGCGAGTCTTTAACCTGATCCAGGCCAGGTACGATATCGTTTATTATAGCTTCGGGGTCTTCACTGCGGGGATTATCAGAGGTAACTACACAAAAATCACTATAGCGGGCTGCTACCTCTCCCATTAATGGTCGTTTTCCCCGGTCCCGATCCCCTCCGCAACCAAATACGGTTATAAGGCGATGGCTGGTTAACTGGCGCCCGGTTCTAAGTATATTTTCCAAACCATCCGGGGTATGAGCGTAATCAACTACTACCGTAAAATTTTGCCCTTCATCTACCTGTTCAAACCGTCCCGGAACTCCATTTACTTTTTCCAACGCTGTTTTTATTATTTCCGGATTAATCCCCTCTCTCAGTGCAACCGCTATGGCAGCCAGAACATTATAAACACTAAACCTACCGATTAATTTCATATTAATATTTATAGTTGCACCTTCAAAACAAAGTCTAAATTTACTACCCTTAAGATCAATTTGCACATTTTCAGCCTTTATATTGCTGTTATCACTTAATCCGTAAGTAATTACCGGAACTTTTGAGGCCTGGATGAATTCCCGAGCATTAGTATCATCCGCATTTACTACAGTAAAACTATTAATCCCGGGAGATATCATTTCGAACAATTTGAGCTTGGCTGCCCGGTATTCCTGCATATTAATATGATAGTCCAGGTGATCCTGGGTAAGGTTGGTAAATACTGCTACATTAAAATCTATGCAGCTTACCCGATACAAATCCAAAGCATGAGAAGATACTTCCATAAGTACATACTGGGCCTTATTTTCACGGCAAATTGCCATGAAACGTTCCACATCAGGCGCTTCGGGAGTGGTATGCCCAAAATCCATAGTTTTATCTGCTACCCGAGCATATAATGTCCCCATTAGTCCCGCTTTCATTCCAGCTTCTTCCAGAATGGCTTTTATTAGATGGGTGGTAGTAGTTTTGCCATTGGTTCCAGTGACACCTATTATTCTCATATTATGCGAAGGTCGGTCATAAAAATTTGAGGCCACCCGGGCCAGAGCTTTCCGGTTATTTGAAGTCATTATTACAGTAGCGGTATCAATTGGGTCAATAGTTTTCTCTATGAGAATAGCACTGGCACCGTTTTTTAATGCCTGTTCTATAAATAGATGCCCATCAGTTTTGAAACCACTGATGCAAATAAACAGGTATCCTGGTTTAACCTGACGCGAATCATAGGCTATGCCTTTTATATCTATCGTAAGGTTACCATCAATGATAGTATATTCAATTCCTTCTAATAACTCATCCAACCGCATTTATTTTTCCTCCCTTAGCATATGGGGGAAACTTCGTTTCCCAGCGAAAGCTAAAGCTTCCGCTACCGATAGTTAGTTGGTTATCTAGCTATTTCGCCTCTAATACGCCCCGTAATTCGTAGCGGAGGCTTTAGCCTTGGCTATCCTAAAAAATATAATAAAAAATCAGCGTTAATCCTTGCTTAATCCGCGCGAGCGGAGCGAGCCCGCGTCCGTTCCCCGACCTATTAACCTTACTCTCCTACAGGTTGAAACTTTACTTTAATGCTTGATCCCCGGCTTATAACTTTTCCGGCAACAGGTGATTGTTCATAAGCCAGACCATATCCCTCAGGGATAAGGTGCAGACCCAGATCAGAGAGAATTTTGGCTACCTCACGCATAGATTTTCCCTGTAAATCTGGTATAGTAACTTCACCATCTTTATCATCTTTATCAAAAGGTGAAAGAGATATTATTACCTGCGCCCCCTGCTGCAATTTAGTCCTGGGTTGCGGTGTCTGCTGCCATACAATATTCCCACTACCGCTAACTTTTACTTTTAACCCTCGAGCATTTAATGATGATATCGCCTCTGCCAGAGGTAAGTTTACTACATCAGGAACCAATACATTTTCCACCTTATTCAACGTTTTGTCATTCTCCTCAGATTTATACATCGGAACTTCCAGGTAATGGAGAGCATCCTGCATAATATTTTTAAAAACGGGCGCAGCCACCCAACCACCAAAATAGGGATATCCCTGCGGTGCATCAACTACCACCATGCATACCAAGCGAGGATTAACTGCGGGGGCAAAACCAATGAAGGAGGCTACGTGCTCATTGGTAAGATAACCGCCACCAGGCTTAGCCTTCTGCGCGGTACCAGTTTTCCCGGCCACCCGGTACCCTTCTATATAGGCATTTAATCCGGTACCAACAGTAACTTCACCTTCCAGAATTAAGCATAATTGATGGGCAGTTTCTTCTGATATTACCCGGCGGACTACTTCCGGTTCGAACTTTTTAATAACTTTACCGTTATTATCAATAATCTGTTTGACCAGATGGGGCTTAATTAGTTTTCCATCGTTGGCTACTGCCGCTACCGCCGTTGTTAACTGTATAGGAGTAACTGCATTAGCTTGCCCCATAGCCATAACCGCCAGGTCAATCTGTTTTGCCCGGCTCTCAGGTACCAGTATTCCTTCAGCCTCACCAGGAAGGTCTATACCAGTCAATTTTCCAAAACCAAAGGCATTAATATAATGGAAGTATTTTTCCATTCCTATATCCAGGCCCACCTGAACAAATCCGACGTTACACGAATTTTCTACTATCTGCGCAAAGGTCTGACTTCCGTGAGCCTTGCCATTGGCACAACTAATGGTTTCTTTGCCAACTTTAACATGACCCGGACAGAAAAAACGGCTTTCCCCATCAACTACTTTTTCTTCCATTGCCATGGCAGCAGTAGTTATTTTCATAGTAGACCCGGGTTCATAAGCATCATTTATAGCAAAGTTCCTGCGGTTAGAGCGTGGATATTTCCCATAATGGTTAGGGTCAAAAGTTGGGCGGGAGGCCAGAGCCAGTATCTCACCAGTAGAAGGGTCCATAACGATTACTGCTGCCGCTTTTGCTCCACGCTCTTTAAATACTTTTTCAATTTCCCTTTCAGCAATATACTGGATAGATTCATCAATGGTTAAAATCAGATTGGCGCCATCCACCGGACTGATATATTTATGGGTAGCCTCCGGTATGTTACGGTTAGCCGCATCCTTTTCGATAACAATGTGGCCTTTGCTACCCCCAACCAGTTCATCGTAATAGTTATCGATACCTTCCAGTCCCGTATTATCAATCCCGGATATTCCCAGCACATGGCTTAAGAATATACCATTAGGATATTGACGATGACTTTCCTCGGTAAGCCTGATTCCGGGTAAATCCATTTCCCTTATTTTTTGCGCCTGCTCTGGTTTAATCTGGCGCTTGACCCAAACAAATAGAGTTCTTTTAGTTATTGTTTTAAGAACTTTTTCTTCATCCATATCCAGGCAAGCTGCTAGTTTATGAGCAATTTCCTTTTCCTTCTTAGAAGCTATGATATCAGCTGGAGAAGCACTTACGGAATCAGCACTAACTGATATAGCTAATTCCTTGCCGTTACGGTCATAAATAATACCTCGTTTGGAGGCCACCGGTTCGTCACGCATACGATTATGCTCAGCTTTCTCCGAAAGCTCAGCTCCACGAACAAACTGCACCCAAAAAACTCTACCACCCAGCAAAAAAATTCCCAGTGTAAATAAGAAAAAAAGCGCTGCTATACGCTTTCTTACCAGCAAACTTGT
>CAZUFR010000099.1:0-5049 GCA_964619655.1 uncultured Syntrophomonas sp.
TGGAGCGGAAGACGAGATTCGAACTCGCGACCCTCGCCTTGGCAAGGCGATGCTCTACCACTGAGCCACTTCCGCCTGATGGTGCCTCGAGGCGGAGTCGAACCACCGACACGCGGATTTTCAGTCCGCTGCTCTACCTACTGAGCTATCGAGGCAAATATGGCGAAGCCGATGGGATTTGAACCCACGATCTCCGGCGTGACAGGCCGGCATGTTAACCGCTACACCACGGCTCCGCAACGAAATTTATTATAGCATCAGGTAGAATAATAGTCAACCATGAACAACGTTTTTAGATAAATAATCAGCTTACATTTTTGCAGTAGGTATCGTACTATTGTAATGTTATACTAATTAAAACTAGAAATCAAATCTAGCATTTTGATACATGAAATGGAGTTGAGTAATATGAAGTACTTGATTATTTTAGCCGATGGTGCGGCTGACTATAATATAGCCGAACTGGATAATAAAACACCGCTGCAGTATGCACAAACTCCTAATATAGATAAACTGGCCGGCAGTGCAGATATTGGACTGGTGCAGACTATTCCCCAGGGGTTTCCCCCGGGTAGTGATGTAGCTAACCTGTCGGTTATGGGATTTGATCCACGCCGCTACTATACTGGGCGTTCTCCTCTGGAAGCAGTTAGTATGGGAGTAAAATTGGGAGACCAGGATATGTCTCTGCGCTGTAATTTGGTTTGTCTTTCCCCCGAAGATGCTTATCAGAATAAAACTATGCAAGACTACAGTGCCGGGGAAATAAGCACTGAGGAATCCGGTAAACTGATGGCAGAACTGCAGGCTCAGCTGGGTAATGATGAGTTTAGTTTTCATGCCGGCATAAGCTATCGGCATCTGGTGGTATGGAAAAATGGCGCTGATAAAGATTTAAAACTTACTCCTCCTCATGATATATCTGACCGGGTGGTGGGAGAATATCTACCCCAGGGCCGGGATGGTTCCAAACTGCTGCAGCTTATGATGCAGAGTGAGGAGATTTTGAAAAATCACCCGGTAAACCGGGAACGGATAGAGAAAGGGCAAATACCGGCTACCTCCATATGGTTGTGGGGTGAAGGTCGGCGCCCATCTCTGCCTACTTTTGAGGAAAAATATGGCCTGAAGGGGTCAGTAGTATGTGCGGTGGATTTGGTACGCGGTCTGGGTATCTGTGCCGGATTAAATCCGGTTAAGGTATCTGGGGCAACCGGCAGTGTGGAAACTAATTTTGCCGGTAAGGCTCGGGCCGCTTTGGATGAACTGAAGCGGGGACAGGATTTCGTTTTCCTGCATATCGAATCACCTGATGAAGCCGGTCACCAGGGTAATCTGCAAAGTAAGATATGGAGTATAGAAAAGATTGATAAGGAAGTAGTAGGTTTGCTGCTGGCGGAGATGGATGGGTTTGACCAGCTTCGGGTTATGCTGCTGCCGGATCATCGCACCCCTATCTCTATACGCACCCATAGCAGTGAACCGGTTCCCTTCCTTATCTATGATAAAAACTGTCCAGTGACAGATGGGGTGAGTAAATACGATGAAGAATCAGCTCTTAAAGGCCCGTTTGTGGCTGAGGGATGCAGTCTGATGGATCGTTTTATCCGGGGGAATAGACATAAATAGACGCGGCAACCTTAATTGTGACACCCGTAGGGTGGAACATCAGTGGTACAGGGTGATAACGCTGGTTTACCCTCTCCGCGTCTATTCTCTATATGTATTAAGTCTATCCCTCCACTAGTGGATAGGAGCCATCTTCCTGGTGAACCTCTCTACCGGTTACAGGCGGATTGAATACGCAGACCATGTGCATATCCGACTTGGCCCGCAGCTTATGCTTTTCATGACCATTGAGGGCATAAAGCGTACCTTTTTTGATGGGATAAACATCATTGCTATCAATAACCTCTATCTCACCATTACCCTGAATGCAGTAAACCGCCTCTACATGATTTTTGTACCAGATATAAGTCTCCGTACCAGCTTTAATAATGGTGTGGTGCATAGAGAAGCCCATACCATCCTTTTTCAGGAGAAGCCGGTAGCTTCTCCAGGTATCCGTATCAATATCACTTTCGCTGCCAATAATGTCATCCAACTGTTTTACAATCATGAAACGAGGTCTCCTCTCTTAAAAAAATCTGAGCAAATCTACTTTTATCATTACAATTTATCCTGAAGCCCGCAGGCACTTCTGGGTAGAGGTGTTTTTCCTTTTGGAATTAATATATGACTGCACCTTAATGTCTTCAATACTATTTTTAAATATGTTTAAACCTTCCTGCAGACCGGCCCCATCTATAGTCAAAGGCGGCATAATTTTAACGACTTCGTCACTGGCACCTGATGTTTCCATAATTAAACCCCGATTAAAGGCGGTGGAACAGATTTTTTCTGCCAAGCCATCAACCCCGCAGGCTATGCCCTGCATAAAGCCCCTGCCCCGGACTTCACCCTTAATTTCCGGGTGCTTTTTAACTACATCTACCAGGAACTTACGTATATCTTTTTCCATATTTCCCACTTGTTCGGATAGAGTATCTTCTTTCCAATAATTCATAGACTCGATGGCGCTTATAAAGGCCAGGTTATGCCCCCGGAAGGTACCGTTATGTTCTCCTGCCGACCAGATATCAAATTCCGGTTTAATCAGGGTAATTGCCATGGGAAGACCATAACCGCTGATTGATTTGGACAGGCAGACAATATCCGGGCTAATACCTGCCGACTCAAAGCTAAAGAAGCTTCCAGTACGGCCGCAGCCGGCCTGGATATCGTCAACAATCAGGAGAATATCTTTTTCCTGGCAGAGAGCTTCTATACGTCTCAGCCATTCAAAACAGGCTACGTTCAACCCGCCTTCTCCCTGCAGTGTTTCCAGAATGATAGCTGCCGGCAAGGAAACACCACTGGAACTATCGTCAAGATACTTACGGATGTAATCAACTGTGTCCACATTTTCGCCCAGATATCCATCATAGGGCATAAAAACTGCATTACCCAGGGGAATACCTGCCCCCTGGCGTTTTTTGGTATTACCGGTTATAGACAGAGAACCCATAGTCATGCCGTGAAAAGCATTGGTAAAGCACATAATACTGTCTCTACCAGTAACCTTGCGGGCTAGTTTCAATGCACTTTCTACCGCATTAGTACCGGTAGGACCAGTAAACATTATCTTGTATTCCATTTTCCGTGGTTTCAGGATAACTTCGTTAAATTGCTTCAGAAATTCCTTTTTGGCTTCGGTAGCCATGTCAAGACTATGAACTATACCATCCCGGGCCAAATATTCTATAAGTTTTGCCTTTATTTGTGGGGGATTATGGCCGTAATTAAGGGCCCCCGCCCCAGAGAAAAAGTCTATATATTCCTTGTTCTTATCATCCCTGAGCCGGTAACCGCTGGCCTGGGTGAAAACTGTTGGGAAACTGCGGCAGTAACTTCGTACTTCAGATTCCAACTCATCAAAAATTCTCAAACTATTCACGAAAAACATTCTCCTTTCGTGTTCGTTTCGCTATATCAAGGGACCTATGCGCAGCATAATTTCTTCTTCGTGTTGTCCACCTGGAAATAGCCGGGAGGGGAAGCATTCATTTTCTACACAGGAGGTCTTAAGTTCATCGGCCAGCTGGTGGTACAGATTATATGCCGCTTTATTGGAGAGGTTAACTGTTATCTCCAAGTAACGGCTGGTGCTGCAAACCTCTCTTGTTAGCAGGTGCTTTAACATATTCATACCTAGCCGGCGACGCCGAAATGCTTCATCTACCGCTACCTGCCAGACAAAAATTACTTCCGGTTGCTTCGGGGGATGAAAAGCGGACACAAAGCCTACTATTTTACCCTCTACTTCAGCAACCACACAGGTATCACTAAAATATTTGCTCAGCAGCAGGTAGCTATAGGCTGAATTTAGATCCAGCACCCGGGTAGACTTTACCAGTTCCCAGATACCCCTTCCATCCTCTTCAGATGGAAACCTCAAGTTAATTTCGGGTGATAGTAGGTTATTCTCTTTTATAGCTGATCACTCCCTGGTTCTAAATAATCCGGTCTTTCTTCCAGTCCATCACTCCTTTGTTAAAGATATTCCTGGGAAGGAATATGGTCTACGAAAGACCCGGGTCCAGTTTTTACTATTACTCAAAGTAGGGCAAAAAACAAATGGCCAAAGGAAGAAGCCTTTGGCCATCAAAAAAACCATATATGACCCTGGTCTCCCTTTTACGCTTACGAGGTTAGCTGACGGGTTCGGGCCAGGGATAGCCCTACTGGAAAATCCAGATTCACCCCTTTAGATAGATTGGGTCCCCCGCTCTCCGGTAAATCCGGAGACTCAGCGATATGACAAGAGTTGTATTAAATTATCCCTTGACAACTACATATATTAATATATAATATATTACCCTGTTATTACAAACCCGATATACAATATGCAGCAGCCATATATACGGCTCTCCGGGTTAGGCAAAGGACTACCTACCTTTTTCAGGAAATTGTGCCGCTATACTGGCAAATCGCAAGTTTAGTTCAGGATCAGGTACTGTTTGTAAGATTGCTGTTATTTTGGTATTGCCCGGCTTCCCCCAACGTTTAGACCAGAAAAGAGTGTGCCGGAAAGTACCACTTCTTCCATTTCAGCGGCAGAGGCAACCGTATGGTGCCTTACTTTTCGTTTATCTAAGTTCTTAATCCCTTCCGGTATGGTCTTGCCCGTCTCCACAGATAGAGTTTCCAGTACTTCAAATTCATTTTTACCCTTAATCAGCTCAGGGTTTAATATGGCCTGAGCAACACTGGTGCCGAATTTAAAGGGACTGGCAGTAGAAGCAACTACCGTGCAGCTGTTATCACCTGTCTGCTGCAGGTATTTTTCATAAACATTCAGCGCCACTGCGGTATGGGTATCAAGCAGGTATTGATATTTATCCCAGACCGTGGTAATGCTTTCAAGCGTCTCGGTGTCGGTAGCATAATCAGACCAGAATATTTCCTGCACCTGGCTGCCGGTTGATTCATCTACTTCATAACGACCAC
>CAZUFR010000100.1:0-4988 GCA_964619655.1 uncultured Syntrophomonas sp.
TTTGCTGAGGTTAATGTTTCAGGCAGGTAAAGAAACGCAAAAGGCCAGATTATTAGTGCTAATCCGCCGGCTACAAAAAAGGGCAAGTGAAATTGCTGCTGCCCTAACCAACCACCTAAGGCCGGGCCTAAGATCATACCTAAACCCATTGCGGCAGCCATTAATCCTATCCCCTGGGACCTCTCATCTTCTTCAGTAATATCCGCTACATAAGCTAAAGCAGTGGGTAAGGTAGCTGATGAAATGGCACCCGATAGAATGCGTACGGCAAACATCATCCAAAGTTGATCAGTAAAGCCAAACAGGATAAAAGTGATACCGTAGCCAGATAGTCCAATAAGGATTACCGGACGCCTACCTATACGGTCAGATAATCGACCCCAGAAAGGGGCAAAAAGAAAGTGCATCAGGGAATAGGTGGCCATAAAGAGACCCAGAATGCTGGCATTTCCACCCAGTGAGGTAAGAAAAAATGGCATTATGGGGATGATGATACCAAAGCCAACCATAACCAGAAACAAAATAAAAAAAAGAATAATGCTAGATCTGATGTTATTTGCCATTATAAAGCCCTGCCTGTAATAATGAATCCACTAATATTGTTTGCCCCCAGAGTCAATCTTATTTACAAGCAGGAAAAACCTATTTTGATTGGCTTTCATTATATTGGTATATTTTTGCACTTAGGGAAGCTTATGGGGTATACTGAAAGTGCCATAAAGTTATGAATGAGTTCACTGTATGCATTGCTTTTTCGAAACACCTGCAGAATTATCCGTGAACCAACCACAACTTTATGGCTTTTTCTCTATCATACCTGTGGGTTACGTTGCTATTACATAGCGTTAGCCATAAATAAATTGGCAACATTTAAAGGTGGAGAGAATATGAAAAAGCTCAGTCAATTAAGTGCCCGGGAATTAGATGCAGTTGAAGTAGTCATAAATGGGGTTGAAGGAGCTATTATAATTGATGAAAACGGCATCATAAGGATTTTTACCGATCATTATGCGCGAGAATCAGGTTTGGGTAAAGAAGAGGTGTTGGGTAAAAGAGTTGACGAAATATTCCCCCATACCCGTCTATTAGAGGTTTTAAATACGGGGAAAGCCATTACCGCTGATATATGGGAACTAAACGACAAAGCCCGGATTGTCTCTCGGGTTCCCATTATGAATGAAGGCGAGATTATCGGGGTACTGGGAATCAATATTTTCCGCTATCTTAATGAAGCCCGCGGGTTCGCAACACGGGTACAGAAAATGTTTTCCGAACTGAAATACTATAAAGAAGAGGTTCAACGCATCTATGGAGCCAAGTATTCGCTAGGAGTTATTATTGGAAAAAGTAAAGAAATACTGGGAGCTAAAGAAATGGTTCGAACTATAGCCCCAACTAATAATCCGGTACTAATTCATGGTGAAACTGGTACGGGCAAAGAGTTGTTCGCTCATGCTGTTCACCAGGAAAGTGCCCGCAGAGAAGGACCATTTGTACGAGTAAATTGCGCTGGTATACCCGATAATCTTATCGAGTCGGAGCTGTTTGGTTATGAAGAAGGGGCTTTTACCGGAGCCCGCAGAGGTGGTAAACCTGGTAAATTCGAACTGGCCCACCATGGTAGTATATTTCTAGATGAAGTAAGTGAGTTATCCTGGACGGCGCAGGCCAAGTTGTTGCGGGCTTTGCAGGAAAATGAAATTGAAAGGGTAGGTTCAACTTCATTAACTACGGTGGATACCAGGGTCATATCAGCCACCAACATACCTTTAAACAAACTGGTGTCCGAGGGTAAATTCCGGAAAGATCTGTTTTTCCGCCTCAATACCTTTACTATAACAGTTCCTCCCTTGAGGGAGCACCTCGATGACTTACCTTTACTCTGTCAGCACTTTATTAATAATTACAACCAGGAAAACGGTACTACAATACTGGGTATTACTAACGAAGCTTTGCATCTACTTGCTACTTATCACTGGCCTGGTAACATCAGAGAACTTAATATTGCTATTGAAAGAGCCTGTATAGATGCTCGCAAAGGTATTATTACAGTTAATAATCTGCTGCGCTTCACCGAAAATGTCAGCGAACCAAATATTGGCTTAGATAATTACAAGGGCTTTGATATTAAAGAAGCCAGGAAAGAAGCAGAAAAAGCCGTTATTATGAGAGCTTTAAAAGCCAGTAACAATAACCGAAGAAAGGCGGCGGAATTAATGGGAATCAGCCGTTCAGCTCTTTATAATAAAATGCTTGAATTTAAAATTGACTGAATTTTCGCAACTGTCTATTTATTTGGACTTTAGTCCATTTTTATGGACATTAAAACCCGCCAAGTATTAACATTGCCAGAAAACATGTCTATTTATCTTGACGTTTCCTAATAACTGAATAAAGCGAAAAGCCTATTTTTAGCCTCCTCCGAGGTTGGCACACTATTTGCGAATTGAATTGATAGGGTGCCAAAAATAATTTGGAGGGGGTTTTATTATGGTTGTATCACAGAAACAGAACAATGGTAGACAATACCAATCGTGGAAGGATGAATACAAAAGTAAGCTGCGTAGCGCCGAAGATCTAGCGGCTATGATTAAGAGCGGTGATGTCATCCTGGAACCTGGTGGTATCAACATACCACACGACTTTCATGTGGCTCTATCCAAGCGAGCACATGAATTGAATGACGTTACTATATGTCTGGGATTAGCCTTAAAACTCTATGATTTTATGCAGCCGCAATTTAAACATAATATCCACATTGAAACACCTTTCGTTGGGCCAGTAGAAAGAATGCTAATTGAATGGGGAACTGCATCATATGTTCCTCAGCACTTGAATCAACTGGGTCCCTGGCAGGTTCAGAGAAAACCAAACATAACAGCAATGGTGGTAACTCCACCAGATGAAAATGGGTTCTTCAACCGTTCCTGCTTTGGTGGATTAGTCCCAAGAGACGCTATTGCCAAATCAGATGTAGTTATAGTTGAAGTAAATCCCAAAACCCCATGGTTAGAAGGTGAAGAACTTAAAATTCATATTTCAGAAATTGATTACATTTGTGAAAGCGACACCGACCTGGTAGAAATACCTGATATACCAATTACCGAGGTTGAGCGACAAATAGCGGCCTACATTACAGATATGATACCTGACGGATCCACTATTCAGCTAGGGTTAGGTGGTCTGGCCAATGCTATTGGTTATTTCCTTTTGGATAAAAAAGATTTAGGCGTTCATACCGAGGTGGTGCAAAAGTCCTTTATGGATTTAGTGAAAGCTGGAGTAGTAAACGGTTCCAAAAAGAACTTTTATCCGGGTAAGGTACTGGCTACTTTTTGTGTGGGAGATAAAGAATTATGGGATTACGTAGATCATAATTCAGATTTTCTGTTTACCGAAGTCGCATTTAATAATGACCCTCAGGTAATAGGGAAAAACGATAACCTGGTATCAATTAATAACGCCTTATGTATGGACTTAACTGGGCAGGTAGGATCAGAGTCAATTCGCCATCGCCAGTATAGTGGGACTGGAGGGCAAATGAATTTTCTACAGGGTGCGGCTCTGTCTCAGGGTGGTAAAGGTATTATTGCGCTTAACTCAACCTGGAAGGATAAAGAAGGAAATCTACGGTCAAGCATAGTCCCTTTCATGCCTCCTGGAACTATTGTTACCACTCCCCGTACCGAAGTTGATTATGTGATTACCGAGTACGGTGTGACCAACCTGAAATACAAACGGGTATCTGAGCGGATCAATGCTATGATTTCCATCGCCCACCCCGATTTTAGGGATGAACTGAAGTTTCAAGCCAAACGCTTTTGGAGAGAGTAAGACTCCCTGGCTTCATATTTTAAGGAGGAGATTGAATGAGTACTTATTTAGACGAATATAAGCGCAAGCTCATAAGTGCAGAAAAAGCAGCCCAACTGGTTAAATCAGGAGATACCATAGAATACGGTATGTTTGCCACCAAGCCGATTGATTTCGATACCACTCTGGGTCAACGGGCCGGAGACGGGTTGGAGAAGGTTTCTATCCGAGGAACTGGTACAGTATTACCAGTTCCAGAAGTTATTAAAAGTGACCCGGAGCAAAAAACTTTCCAGTATTTTAGCTGGTATTTTACTGCTATAGACAGGAAGGCAGGGGACTTTGGCCTGGCCTGCCACTGTCCTTTTAATTATCATGAAGCCACCATGCTGGCTTATAGCCCGGCTTTTGCCCATGCCTGGGCCGATGTCTGGGTAGCTCAGGTTTCCCCTATGGACCCGTCCGGGTGTTTTAACTTCGGACTGGGTAATTCTCATAACCGCGGAATTGCACTTAACAGCAGAATCGCCATTGTAGAGGTAAATCAGAATATGCCACGTTGTTTGGGTGGTAGTGATGAGTTTATCCACATCAGTGAAATAGATTACATCATTGAAGGATCAAATCAACCAATTTTTGCAGTACCACCTGCCCCGAAACCTAATGAAGCGGAGCAAAAAATTGCCAATTATATTATGGAAGAAATCCCTGACGGTGCCTGCCTGCAACTGGGCATTGGAGCTCTACCCAACCTGATCGGTAACCTGATAGCCGAGTCTGACCTAAAAGAATTGGGAATCCAGAGCGAGATGTTCTGTGATGCCATGGTACGCTTGTACGAAAAAGGCAAAATAACTAACAACATGAAAGCCAAGGATAGACATAAAAGTGCCTACTCCTTTTGTCTGGGTTCCAGGGAAACTTATGACTTCTTGCACGAAAATCCCCGCTGCGCCTCAATGGCCGTTTTTGATGTAAATAGCCCACAGGCGATAGCCGCCAATGATAATTCCATTTCCATCAATAACATACTGGAAATCGACTTGTTTTCCCAAGTATGCTCCGAGACTCATGGCCTGCGCCAGATATCGGGAACGGGTGGACAGTTGGATTTTGTAGAGGGTGCTTTCCATTCCAAAGGGGGTAAAAGTTTTCTGGCTTTTAGCTCCACATTC
>CAZUFR010000101.1:0-4917 GCA_964619655.1 uncultured Syntrophomonas sp.
TAAAATACTTTGTGTTACAATAAGTGAGATTGTTTTAGTCATTTATGAATGGAGGAAAATCAAGTGCGTAATGAACCTGCCAACAGACTTGATGCGAGCGCGCTTAAGTATTGGAAGTGGAATGGTTTTCTATCGTCTTTGTTTTGGTGGATTGCCCCGCTAGCCTATTTTTTTGCTATTCGTTTCTGGGAATGGCCTCAATGGATTCTTGGAGTACTTGTCATTGCTTGTGTAGGTATAACGATTTTAGCAACAACACTTTTTCCTAAAATTACCTGGGAAAGATGGCGTTATGATGTATCCAATCAGGAGATTGATCTTTTATATGGAAGGTGGATAAAAAAACGGACGATTATACCTATGGTACGTGTTCAGCATGTTGATACAAAGCAGGGACCTTTAATGAAACAGTTTGCTTTGTCAGCGGTTACAATTTCTACTGCAGCAGGTAGTCATGAGATACCGGCCTTGGCTGAAGAGGTAGCTGATGAATTACGTGACCGCATATCTATTTTGGCTCGGGTGGTGGAAGAAGATGTCTGATCCAGAGCATCTACATCCGGCTGCCGTACTGGAGTATCTGTTTAAAAATATTCGTTCCTTAATCCAAATATTATTACCAGGTCTGGTTGTGATTTTTAGCAGCCCACTACGCCGTGAATGGATTATTAGTTTCATTATTTTATTGTTAGGACTTTATATTGGTTTTGCAATTCTATACTGGTTACGCTATTGCTATTATGTCTTCAACGATGAGCTGCGGGTAGAGTATGGTGTTTTTACCAGAAAAAAGACCTATATTCCTCTGGAACGCATCCAGAGTGTAGAGCTTTCTGCAGGTGTGGTACAGCGCATTTTTGGTCTAGTAAAACTGGAAGTACAGACCGCCGGCGGAGGGCTTGCGGCAGAAGTATCTTTGCCAGCAATTACCTTGCAACAGGCAAATATCCTGCAAGAAAGATTACATCTGCCCTCTAGCCAACAAATGGAAGACGAATCCCCTGACCAGCCTTCCCCAGAGAGAAAACTCAGTTGGAAAGAACTAATGATTACTGCCAGCACTTCGAATGGATTAGGAGTAGTATTCCTTGGGGCTACTGCGCTTATTTCTCAGGTGGAACAGATTTTCCCCGATCGTAATATTTACGAAATGCTTGGGTACTTCTTAAGTGGATATGCCAATAAGGGAATTTTGGTCTGGGTAGTCATGGTTCTACTGCTTCTCATCATGGCATGGCTATTATCCATGTTGGGTACAGTCTTGAGCCTGGGTGGATTTCTGTTAATCCGGGAAGAGAATCGCCTCGTAATTAGCCGCGGTTTAATAGAAAAGAAACAGGTTAGTATTCCTCTCAAACGAATTCAAGCCGTTAAAATTGTAGAAGGAGTTCTCCGGCAGCCATTTGGATTAATTACCCTTCATGTGGTCAGTGCAGGACATGGCGATAAATCCGGAGGGGACGTAGTGCTTTTCCCCTTGCTTCTGAAGAAAGACCTGGAAGAATTTCTGCACACTTATTTACCAGAGTTTGAAGTAGAGAAGGAGATCATCCCCTTATCTGCTGCTGCCAAAACCCGTTATCGTCTGATTTATACAATCCCGGCTTTGCTGATAGCAATTCCGGTGAGCATTTTACTGCCATATGGCTTCTTTTCACTTTTGCTACCAATTGCGGCCTTCTTTTTTGGTATACGGCAGTATAAGGATGCAGGCTGGAAGATTAATGGAGATCAACTGCTGGTTCGTTCCCGTATGTTTGGTCTCATTACAATCCTGGTAAAACGGCAACGGGTACAATCTTTTCAACTACGTCAGAATCCGCTGCAAAGACGTAAAGGCTTACATGCCTTTTCGATAATGGTGGCTTCGAGTCTGGGGGGAACAAATGTAAGTTTAAATGGGATTAATGAACAGGACAGCGTGGAAATTATGGATTGGGTTTAGCAGTAGCGCTAGTTACCTAGCATAACAACAATAAGTAACCCATTTTAACTTTTTCTAACCTCTAGGAACTAAATTCGATATAGGTTAACAACTCTCCCATATCATTTATTAAAATATCCGGAGAAGAGTTAATCAGCTCTTCCCTATCCCCCAGTCCGTAGGTTACTCCACAAGTTACGGTACCCGCGTTTTTTCCGGCTTCTACATCAACATGGGAATCACCCACCATTATGGCCTGTTGAGCGGGTATTTTAAACTGTTCTAATACCTGGAAAATGCCTTCCGGGTCAGGTTTCATTTTTTTTACCGATTCCGGCCCCACCACCATGTCAAAGTATTGTTTAACCCCTAACACTTCAACGATTCTATAGGTCAAATCTTCCGGTTTATTGGTTACCAGAGCTATTTTGTTATTTTCCCCGGATTTTTTAATATGCTCCAGGGTTTCCTTTACGTGTTCATATAGCCTGGTGTCAACTACTGCATTTTCCAAATAGTGCTTCCGGTAGATTGGTATGACCTGTTCGATAAAATCATCATCACAGCCTTTGAAGCAGTTTTTTATCAGGTATTCGACTCCGTGACCTACGTAACTGATTATTTCCTCCTGACTCAGGACAGGCCGATCACATAACTTTAATACATGCTGTGTGGCACTGGCTATATCCTGCCCAGAATCAATGATAACACCGTCAAAATCAAATATTACAACATTAACGGAATATTTCATTACAACATTTACCCCTTTTAAAACTAGTCTGCTGTTTACCCTCAGTTTGAACCAATAAGAAATGAACACTCATATTATCGAAGGTTTCTCAATTAGTAGAAAATCATAACCCATTTTAATGTAATCAAGAACTTTGTCGGCAATTACCTTATGTCCTTCCCTATTGGGGTGCATACCGTCTCTACAAATAAATTTAGTAAAATCGGGTTGCTTTAGGAATGCACTTCTAATGTCAATAAATTTGGTATGAGTTTCTTCTGCAACTTTTGTAATGACAGAACTGTATTTTTCCTGCCAGTAATAAATCTCCGAAACGTTTCCCAGCCATTTAAGAATACTACCCTGGGTAAGAGGATTGTTTTTACTTACCCATTCCAAGTACTTTTCGGCATTCAGTGGAGGCAAGGTCATAAGCACGGGAGTTACTTTAATACTTTTTAGCATCTTTATCGTCTCATGAAGGGCTATCTCAAATAGCCTAATTTCTGTTTGGGGCAGGTGATTAGCATCCGGGTTACCTGCTACTTCATCCCAATTAAAAGTGCAATCATTGCCACCATATTCAATTAGAACTATATCCGGAGTCTCCTTATCTATTTGGTTTTCCAGCTTACTTATGCCTCTGATTAAAGTACTGCCAAACTTCGAAATATTCTTAATGGAGCCTTTAATTTTCGTACTGATTGTATCTACATAATTTTCTTGCAGCACAATATATCTATTTTTGGTTTCATCATAAATTACTCCTTTAGATATTGAATCACCTGACACCAGGATTTTGATGCTATCGTTATTCATTGTCTCACGCATTTGTTCCCTCTTTTCTATGATTATAGATAACTGGCCACGCAAGCCCAGTATATCTGATTTGTATTCAACATATCATGCGTCTTTGTACACGTCAATACAGGAAAGGCAGGCGCTTCTATGCCACAGCCTATGTCTACCCCCACCAAATTAGGCACCACTTTATCCGTTACGGTCATGGTTGTCCCGATGGTACATCCCGCACCAGCATGAACGTCAGGCATAATACGTATAGTACTGTCCCGGCAAAATTTCTGGTTACATAATTCCGTTATTTGCCTGATAGCTACCTCATCAATCTGATCAGTATAGACAATCGCGCGATTAAACTGTCCCTTCAAAGCAATAATATTCCTCACCTTCCTTATATCATTATACAATACTATAGTGGTTATCTCTTTTGGTCTAAATCTTCAAATTTCTTGGATACTCTCTTGCGGTTGGATGAGTGCTTATATAGGATGGCTGGAAAATGAAGGGTATAAAACAAAGGTAATCTCTGGTATTATCTAAATAGTAAAAGCGGGAGGGATATTTATGAAGTTATCGGCATCTGACTTATTCGCTGTGGGTATCAGGATTATAGGTATATTGGCCATTATTAAGGCTATAATGGTTTTGATTATGACTGTACCATCTCTATTTGGTCATAATTATCCTGGTTGGGCTTTGAGTCAGCAAATAATGACCCTGGTATATCCCCTGGCCTTATTATTAATAGGTATATATTTATTAAGCGCTACCGGCAGGTTGGTAAAAAAGTTTTATCCGAAGGAAGAGGAAATAGCTACCGAATCTGCTCAGACTGTATTTTCGCTGGCAATGAAAATAACCGGAATGGTACTCATAGTTTATTTTATTCCGGATTTGCTGCGAGTTCTTTCCAACGCTCTATACATAGGCTATTACCGTCCCCTGGGTATAGATACTATTGACCAGCAATTACTTATAGCGGAAAGATCCTTGGCCATGCTGGTATGTATATTGTTGGGTTTTTACCTGTTACATGGGGGGCGATTTTTTGCCCGTCTGGCTTTTAAAGACAAAGATTCTGAAAACTAGTCTCGTAAACAAGGCTATGAGATAATCTAACAACAAATTAGAGCTTAAGTTAGGATACCGTTCTTTGGCTTATTACCTTGATAGGTTCCTATTTCTGGTTATCCAGTAAATCCCGCAACTGACAGATACGTTCAACCAGTGTTTATTACTTGTTTTCGCTATAAAACTATTTATTTCCTTCTATTTTTCCGTAAAAATAGTTAGCCAGATATGTGGCCATACTTGCATTAAAAAAGCCCGCTTATAGCGGGCTTTTATCTGTTACTGGAATTTTACTTTAACCTCTATTCCACCGTAACCGCTTTAGTTAGATGGCGAGGGTTATCTACTTCGGTACCCCGGAAGACGGCCATATAGTAGGCAAATAGTTGTA
>CAZUFR010000102.1:0-4890 GCA_964619655.1 uncultured Syntrophomonas sp.
AATTTTAAATTTTGAATTATCGTGGAAATGCCTACGCATTTCTTTTTATTACATTAAATTTGTAAGAAATACTTATACTGCTACTAACACATTATTTTATAGAAATTCCTTTATCTGTTGCGGTAATTGCTTGCTTTCCAGTAAGGTAATATCTTTGATAGGAATGCTATTTTTAAATACTCTTCCGTAATTCTTCTTTTCCAATCGCGAATCCAGGACTACTACCAATCCTCGGTCTTCTTCACTACGAATTAGTCTTCCAGTACCCTGTTTGAAACGGACGGCAGCATCAGGCAGCATAAAATGCTGGAACCCATTTTTATTCTGCAGTCGGCAGTAACGGTCAGCAGCACTGCAATACGGATCGGTAGGCGGTCGGAAAGGCAATCGGACAATAACCACACATTTTAGGATTTCGCCCTTCAGGTCAATTCCTTCCCAGAAGGTTTCCAATCCCATCAAAACAGATCGGGAACTATGAATAAACTCATCTACCAGATGGCTAAACTCCCCATCTTCATATTGAACTAAAAGTTTAATCCCATTCAAGTCACAATCTGGCCGCAGCATGGCAGCGATATCTTTGAGTTGGCTGCGTGCGGTAAATAAAACTAGTACCTGGCCCCCCATAGCCAGAAACAGGTTTTCCAATATTCCGGCTACGGTTTCGGTAAAATTACGTTCAACGGGTTCGGGTATATCGTTGATAATTAACATCCGGGCTTGCTGTTCATAGTTAAATGGAGAATGCTGTAATAAAGTATTAACCCGTTCATCTCCTTTAAATGAATTCAATCCCGAACGAGTCAAAAAATAATCAAAGCTCTCCTCAATCGCCAGAGTAGCCGATACCATCACCAGGCTCTCCAGTTTGCTATAAAGTCGTTCATTTAATATCTGACCGGCATCCAGTTCCGAAGATGCTACTGCTACTACCTGTCCCCGTTCACATTCCAGCCAGGTAATTTTATCTTCCTGATCGATGTTTTCTTCCATAATTACAGATGCCTCATACGAATACTCGCTCAGGCTTTGTATTATATTTTCCAGCTCATTACCCTCTTCGGTTTCTTTAATCTCGTCATTTAATGAGTGTAATTTAGAAATTAGAAGATTAACGCTGTTTTGCCATTCCAGATACAAATCCATAGCTTTGAGCATCCATTTAGTTTCCTGGTCTTGCCACTGTAACACCCGGGTATAGCTGTAATCTTTATCCGTTAAACTTTTTTTAAGAACATGGAAGAAGTCCTGAAGTATTCTGGAACTGGCATTGCCTAAATCAACTATTTCAGTGAACAGGCTGCTAAATGCAGGATATTTTTTCCGCAGGTATTGCAGATAGCCATGTTCACCTTGCTTATCCCGGGTAAATAGTAATTGCAGGGTTTCATTTATATCGCTCTGGGAGAATCGCAGGGACAAGTGGTCAAAAGCCTCCCGGTCAAAGGTGTGGGCTTCGTCAATAATAAGATAACTATACTTGGGTAAAATACTGTTTTCCACCAGCATATCGGAAAGCAGCAAGGCATGGTTGGTAACAATAATATCAGCTTTTTCCAGGCTTCTTAACATTTTCAAACGAAAGCACTTATCAGAATACGGGCAACTATCCCTAAGACAGCTTTTACGATCAGCAGCCACTATTCCCCATTTACTCATCAATGAGCTATCCAGGGTCAATTCTTTCCGATCCCCGCTTTTGGTATCCTCAGCCCAGCGCAGTATAGCTTCTATAAATCGCGTTTCCTCTGGTTCCAACCTCTTCCTGCCCGCCGTTATCCTCATATATTTATTCCAACACAAAAAGTTCTCCCGGCCTTTGGCTTCAACGAAAACGAATTCAGTGCCCAATACCTTTGTCATATCAGGTATGTCTTTTTCAGTTAACTGCTGCTGCAAGGCCCGGGTACGAGTGGATATTACCACTTTTTCTTTCTGTTCCCGAGCCCATAATATGGCCGGAATGAGATAGGCATAAGTCTTCCCTACCCCGGTACCAGCCTCCGACACTAAAAATTCCTGGTCTATGAACGCGTTAGTGATACTTTCCGCTAACTTAACCTGTTCCTCACGATATCTATACCCGGGAATACTTGCTGCCATCTTGCCCTCTGGGGCGAAGTAGTCTGTTATTACTTTCGAGTCAAAACCTTCCATTGCAAAGTTCCTCACAGTCTAATATGTATTTTGGACGCGGAAACCAGGAAAACCCCGCAACCACGTATGAAAATGGTTGCGTTGGTATTACGAGTGGGGGAAACTTTGTTTTCCCATCGGAAACTAAAGTTTCATCTACGGCAGTTGGGAACTTGTTTAATCATTTTGTCCAAATACGTAGCGGAAGCTTTAGCTTTGCTTTCCTTAAAAATTATTAAAATTATATTTTCTCACTAACCATAAGCTAATTATATACTTAAGTCTAACCATAAAAAAAGCTGCCCTTTGGCAGCGCTAGGAAATTAGCTATGATAATTCCAGCTTCTTGATTCGGTTTTTCTTACCTTCTTTTTCTACCTGATATATCCCTTCCACAACTACCCGGTTATTTACCAAATCCGTAAAATAGCGGTCTAAATTATCCGGGCTTAGCTTAACCGAAAGGCCACAGCTGGTTGATATCTCCCTTAAAGTAGGGATGACTAAAAATTCAGCTTTTTGATTTTTTAATACTTTTTCCGCCTTTAACGCATGTGCGGTAGCGGCAAAGGTAAAAACACAGTAACTATCACTACAAAACAGATCGGACACCATGTTTTCAACTCCCGTCATTAATTTCAATCAACCCCACCCGATAAAAGGTACCTTTGGCAGAGGTCAGTAATTTTTCACCGGATGTTACCAGGGCTGAGGCAAATATAAGGTTCTTACCTACTTTCTCCAGGGTTCCCCGGGCTTTAATAGTCTCTTCAACAAAAGCCCCGGCTATCATGGAAGTGGTACAGTCAACGGTTACCGCTTTGATGCCCAGGCTTCTAATGGCATTTCCCATAGCGGCATCAACCAGGGACATATATAGACCTCCATGAACTGCCCCCAGAGGGTTAGTATGGTGACCAGATACCTCTACCTCCAGATCGGCCACACCAGGCCCTAATAACTTGACCTTAACCCCCAACAGTTGATAATAGGGTGTATTATCTATAGAATGAACCAGGTAATTAAATAAATTTTCTTCAAGACCCTGGTTGACAGTCTGCAATTTAAGCTCTCCTAACTTTTTATAAATTATATCATAATATATCTCCGTATATTCTATAAAAATTAGTTATAGTTCAGAGGGTGAGAGGTTCAATCAATTTTTCGAAAGCGCATTGTAAACTTGGGTGCAATACTGCTAAAATGGTGGGTAAATACCAAATCATATGTAGCGTTATCTGGAGGTAAGAAAAGTGCATAAGAAATTATTTATTCCCGGACCAGTAGAAGTTAAGCCCGAAGTACTGGAAAAGATGGCTACCCCGATGATTGGTCACCGGAGTAAAGATGCTTCCGCATTACAGAAACGAATTACCAGTAAACTGCAACAAATGCTATACACTAAAGAAGCTATACTGTTATCAACCAGTTCCGGCAGCGGTCTCATGGAAGGAGCTATACGTTCCTGTACTTTAAAAAGAGCAGCAGTTTTTGCCGTAGGTGCATTTGGAGTAAGATGGTATGAAATGGCTAAAAGTAACAATGTCCCAGCTGACCTTTTTGAGGTTGAATGGGGTACTGCAATTACTCCGGAGATGATTGATGAAGTATTGTCCACCGGTAAGTACGACCTGATAACCATAACCCATAACGAAACTTCCACCGGACTGATGAACCCGCTGGAAACTATAGCTGGTGCAGTTAAAAATTATCCAGACGTAGTTTTTTGCCTGGATGCAGTTAGCTCCGCCGGCGGTTCTAAAATTGAGGTGGATGAGATGGGGATAGATGTATGTATAACCTCCACCCAGAAAGCTTTAGGTCTGCCACCGGGAATGGCTCTTTGTACTTTCTCCCAAAAAGCTATAGAACGGGCCCAGCAGGTTCCCTGCCGGGGCTATTACCTTGACCTTTTGTCACTGTATGATTATATTCAAAAGAAAGACTACCAGTATCCGTCTACACCTTCCCTCTCCCATATGTTTGCCCTGGATTACCAATTGGATTGTATACTGGCTGAAGGTTTGGAACAACGCTTTGCCCGCCATATTGAGATGGCTGAATATACACGGCAATGGGCTCGGGAGCATTTCGAGCTCTTTGCTGACGAACGCTACTTGTCCAATACTCTAACCACAATTAATAACACTCATAATATAGATGTAGCAGCTTTAAACCGTGAACTGGGAGTAAGAGGCTACCAGATTTCAAATGGTTATGGCAAACTTAAGGATAAAACCTTCCGTATCGCTCATATGGCAGATTGTACCCTGGAAGAAGTCAAAGAATTGATAGATAATATTAATGATATTCTTAAGCTAAGTTAAGTCCGCATTAATATTTTCAGGAGGATGTTTTTATGGCTGTTATTCGTCCCTTTAAAGCTACGCGCCCGGTACCGGAGCTGGCAGCTAAAGTAGCTGCCCTTCCCTATGATGTTATGGACAGTGAAGAAGCCCGGGAAATGGTTAAGGATAATCCTTATTCCTTCTTACACGTAGATAAAGCAGAAATAGACCTGGAACCAGGCATAGACCTCTATGACCAGCAGGTATATGATAAGGCTCGGTATAACCTGGAGCAGATGATACAAAAAGGAATACTTAAGGAAGATTCCCGACCTAATCTTTATATTTACCGCCAAATTATGCAGGGTCGTTCCCAAACCGGCATCGTGGCCTGTGCCAGTATTGATGATTACCTTAATAATATTATCAAAAAACACGAACATACCCGCAAGGATAAGGAACA
>CAZUFR010000103.1:0-4837 GCA_964619655.1 uncultured Syntrophomonas sp.
TTTGGTCTATTAAACCACGCATTTTCAAACCGTCACGGGTCATGGCGGTAAGGGAGGCCAGGCGGGCATATAGGTGAGGATTGGGTTCAACATAACCCCGATCGTCAATTTCCTCCATGCCGCCGCCGCCCATTTCAGCATAGTTTTGCTTGGTATACAGGATAGTGTCATGTTTTAACTCGGCCCAACTGCCCAGAAAAGTTGCCAGTTCTTTATGGTTCCAGGCCTTATTAAGCATAAATGAAGGATAACCATCGGGTTTATCTGCGGTAAGCGGCAGCAAAGTATATAACCATGACCAGTACAGGTTCTGGTGCCACTCATCATTAAGTCCGGCAATATACTTTTGCATTTTTGCCATATTAGTGCTGTATTCGTTAAACGCAAAAGCCCCTTGTTTTTTCAAAATAGTTGCGGCAGTGTCCGATCCCATGGCAGCCGGAACATCAAGACCACTGGGTAGCATGCGCCGTTTACCCGCCGGGTTTTCGGTTACCTCACGATAAATCAAATGCTGGAAAATCTCAGCATCCAGAGTATATCTTTGCCCCATAAAGCGAAAACCCAGGACTTCCTTATTCCGATTCGGTTGGATACCGGCATCAAAAATAGGAATCGAATTAATAACCGGCGGTTCCAAATCCTTGGCTAATTGGCGAAACTTATCAAAACCCTGGCTATCCCCGGCTATCTTCTTGGGAGTTGGATTTTTACCGTAAGCCTGTTCCAGCAGTTCGACATACTGGTGGTAACCAATATCGTCGCTTTTGCCCACCATAAAGCTGGTGGTTGTATATATTTTTTCCCACTCCCGGGCACCAATACCGTTTTGTAAAGCCAGGGTCATGAGAATAGCCGAACGAGTTTCATCAGCATCTTTTAAACGGAAGGTAATACGTCCATACCACATCATACTTTGAAAGTATTGTTTCAAATCATCCGTTTTAGCATAATGACCGCGAGGAATATACTGGGTATAATCCTCTTTCAAGCTTTCTATCAGGTCCGGTTTGGTTCCCATGGCCATAACCGGTGATAATGCGGTAGAATCATGCTTTTTAATTAAACTGATTTCCTGGTTGACCTCAGTCGAAACTGCAGCCGGAACCCTGGTATCAGGACTTAAGAGCTTACTGCCTACGGCAAAAAAAGCCAGATTGCGGCGAGCCGCATTTTCCCAGTCAGTGCCCTTTAAATCCTTATAATCTCTTTCCGCCCGCTGCAATAGACTGGCATTCAATTTCTTTAATTCCGGTATCAAGGATTCCTGCTCAACATTTTGCAACAAATGGGAATAAAAGAGATGATAATTATGAACTACTGCATCCGTAGTAATGAAATTAGGCACATTATCATAGCGGTTAAGCTCATAGGTCATAAAAAACTCATGGCCCATAGCGGGAAGCACCACAAAACCATTGTTAACTAATGCTGCCCGGGCATTATCTGAAAAATCAAAGCGTTCAGCATTAACCACATTTGATAAATCCGGTGCCACCTGATAAGGCTTAACTATAGCAGTATCTTGCACCGATATTTCCTGATAAGGTGCAAACTCCTGAGCCAAAGCAATTCCAGAAGAATCAGCATCCTTACCTCCAGTTGATGACCCCGTATGGCAGCCGGCCATCATTAACAACATTACTATCAACACTCCGCAACATACCTGCCGCCCCAATCTACTGTGCTTCATCGATATTCCCCCATCCTCCGATACTCTTTCAATCTAATACGCCCAACCTGTCATATAGCTTGCATACCTGCTACGCAGTATGTTATAACTGTGCAATAATATAGAAATGTAGGGAACGACCCCTGTGTCGTTCCGAATCAGGGACGGTGATTTTATGAATTTACCGCAACGCAAATTTCAGCGTCTCCAAAACTATAATTACAGTCAAAATAATGCGTATTTCATTACAATATGCACCCAAAATAGATTGCCTCTGTTTGGAAGAATTGAAAACAGTAATTTGATTTTAAACAATGCAGGTTTAATAGCAGGGGAAACTACCCATCTTCCAGTCTGTCGACAGCCTCTTCGCGATAGATAATTGCACTGTCATATAGGTTCTTCACCTGCTCCGGGCTGTATCCTAAAATATCCGTCAGTACCTGGTCATTATGTTCCCCTAAGAAAGGACTGTATCCCCTGATACACGACGGTGTTTCCGACATCTTGATCGGACTCCCGTACATCTTGATTGGGCCTATAAAGGGTTGATCAATTTCATACATCATATCCCGTGCTTTGATTTGCGGATCGGTGTCACACAATTCCGGGATTGTCCGGGCTCTCATGCACGGTACTTCAACTTCGTCAAAAATACGTTCCACTTCTTCAATCGAATCCTGCGCCATAACCCATTCGGCTACTGCTTCGTTTACCAATTTTGGATTCATGCAGCGCGAATGGACATCCCTGGTACGGGGATCATCAATCATCCACAGATACTTTTCGCCCATGGTACGGACCATGGCTTCCCAACGATTATTTGACAATAAGGCAATGCCTACTACGCCATTCTTCCCTTCATATATACCGTAAGGGGCATAGCCTTCATGCGTACGGCCGATTTTACCAGGATAAACGGGTTCGCCAACGGCCTGGCCCAGCACATACCAGGGGACAGAATTTTCATGCAGGGAGAAAAGACAGTCTACCATAGCAATATCGATGTTTTGCCCTATCCCTTGCACATTTCTGGCATACAGCGCCGATACGATAGCCAATGCGGCATGAACACCCGCCACCGTATCACCTATCGAATTAGGAGCTATTTGATACACTTCGCTCTGAGCCGTCCAACCGCTGGCCACCTGGGCAATCATGTCATAACCGGGCTTATGACTGTAGGGCCCCCAATGCCCGAAGCAAGAAATAGAGCAATAGATGATATCTTCCTTGATCTTCTTTACCGACTCATAATCCAGTCCCAAACGTTCCATGACTCCGGGAGCGTAATTTTCCAGCACAACATCTGCTTGTTTGATTAAGTCCTTTATAATATCCAGTCCTTGCGGCGTTTTCAGATTTATACAAAGGCTCTTTTTGCCCCGGTTTACATTGATGGAATAGGAGCTTTGCGTGACCCCGTCATGCGTTTTTTGAATGTTTAAATGCCGTTCGTTAGCACCCACTCCATAGGGTTCGATCTTGATCACGGTAGCCCCCATATCTGCCAGAAGTTTGCTGCAATGAGGTCCAGACAGTACCCAGGTACAATCAATAACGGTCACACCATCCAGACTACCCAGTTTCACATCTTTGAATCCTGTCATAAATTCTGCTCCTTTTTCATTGTATTCAGGCAGAGGGGCAGTTGTATTGCCTGTTTTTGTTTTTTGAATTTTATTGTCAGACCGGCCTTTTGGCTACATCCAGTAGTTCGATGGTCTGGCACTCGAGTTATCAAGTGCTTGACCACAAGTCTGCATTTGTTTGCCGCCTCATCTCTTTATTTCTTCAATTGTAGTATATTTACCTTCAATGGTAGAAATTTGGAATCAGGTAGTCGAAGATGCAAATGCATTATTATAATGTTTTCTAGTATTTAAAATGGGTTATTATCAAGGGGATTTTTAAAAAACAATAATTGAATTTAGGTGGGGAGAGCCCTATGATTTGCTATAATTGACTATATATCTACTTTTCCGGAGGGCAATCCATGGCAGAGCTTACTAATATCCTACACGGTGATTTGGATGCCTTTTTTGCTTCGGTTGAACAATTGGATAATCCCTCACTGCGGGGTAAACCAGTTGTAGTAGGAGGAAGTATGCATTCCCGTGGAGTAGTATCCACTTGCTCCTATGAAGCCAGAAAGTTCGGTATCCGCTCAGCTATGCCCATTGCTCAAGCCTACCGACTTTGCCCCCAGGCAGTTTTCCTTCCGGTTAATATGCCACGCTACCTGGAAATATCAAAACAGGTATTTTCCATTCTAAGTCGGTACTCTCCCATTATGGAGGTTATTTCTATCGATGAAGCCTTCCTGGATATCAGCGGCTGTTCCGGGTTGTACGCCAGCCCGGAAAAAATCGGCTGCTTAATTAAGGAGCAGGTTAAGTCCGAACTGGGGCTTACCATTTCAGTAGGTATTTCCTATAACAAATTCCTGGCCAAACTGGCATCAGATATGGACAAACCAGATGGCTTACGCATTATTACAGAAAGTGAAGCATTAGAACTATTACGACCGTTGCCGGTATCTCGAATATGGGGGGTAGGGCAGAAGACAGGGCAGCGCCTGGACAAACTGGGGATAAAAACTATTGGCGATATTCAAGACTTGCCCCCGGAATGGTTGGAAGACAAAATCGGCTCAGCCGGACGCTTGTTCTGGGAACTGGCTCATGGAATTGATAGCAGGGTAGTGGAACCGGAACATGAAAGGAAGTCTCTGGGCCGGGAAGAAACCTTCCCTGAGGATATTAACAATACCGCCTATTTAGAAAAACTAATTGCTCAATTTGCCGCTGAGTTGTGCAGGAAATTACGCCGGAAAGAGCTTTTAGCCGGCAGCATTACCATTAAACTAAGATATAGCAATTTTAAAACCATCACCCGCAGCAAGACCATAACTCCCTGCAATTCCGATATAATCATAACCCAAATTGCCGGCGAATTATTACACCAATCCTATAACAACAAACAACCCCTGCGCCTTTTTGGTTTATCCCTGGGGCATTTGTCGCCGGCTGCAAGTTTGGAGCAGGGGAGTTTATTCGAGCCCCAATTAAACGCTGATTATAAAAGCATTGACCGGCTCATGGATGAAATAAGGGACCGCTTTGGCCCCGGAGCAATAAACCGGGCCAACTTATTGGCCAATAA
>CAZUFR010000104.1:0-4836 GCA_964619655.1 uncultured Syntrophomonas sp.
CCACTACCCGGTAATATAGATTTAAGATTTTCATAAGAACCGATAACAGAGGTGTTAACATTACCATACATGTCTATTTGAGCCCCACCCTGAAAGGCGATGTCTACATATCCTACGGCACACTGGCCAAAGGAAGTAGCCATTTCCTGAACCATAGGAGATTTGCGGAAAGTAAAGGGACAACCTACTGACCAGGGCATATCTCCTTCTAGAGGATCCTGCCCGCCACTTTCAAAAACCATGGTTATGTTGGGTGCATGGGTCTTGGCTGCCAACAGGGCACCTACCATGGGAAGGCCGGTTCCCACGTAAACAATCTGCCCGTTTTCAATTTGCAAAGAAATATTATAGGCTAGCATTTCCAGGGGGTTTGCCGGTGCTATTTTACTCATCAATTATAACCTCCTTCCTAATCCCATTTGGGTATGACTTCCTGGTAGGCAAAACTAACCTTGGAATCATCAATATTGGCTTCAGCAGCTTCCATTAACTCGCGGGCATGATCCAAAAAGCGAATTCCACCCAGTTTGTCGATAAAATCATATTGGTCTTTAGTACTATACACCCAGTAATCAAAGAAAGCAGCAATATTCTCTTCTCTAGGTGTCACAGTGCGTACCAGCCATTCCCACCATTCGCGGGCCCAGTAATAATAACCAGGACAGCATCCAGGTAAGGCCCCGTAAGGCATGTCCACAACCGCATCCACGTACCAGAAGGGTATGGATGCACTGGTATTTTCGCGAATGGCCATCTCCGGTACTATCCTCTCAGCAGTGAGAATAACCTTACGGCAGGCTGCAGCCAGTGCTATATCATTTATTGCTGGACCATCAATGATAGCATTACCATAACGATCAGCTTTTTGTACATGAATTACGCAAACATCTGGAAATAAAGCCGGAATTAAACAGACTGGGTCCTTATCCTTGCCCACCGGGCTGTCAATTACCTTGACATAGGGATTTTGTTTTAACATATCCGAACCCAGTAATTGTTTAGATGCAATAAAGGGGGCACCTAACTGGGCTGCTTTAAATCCCAGAGCCATGGAACCGTGACTCCAGATAGAAGCAATCTCCGCCTGTTTACTCTTTATAACCCGGGCAAAGTTTTTATCATTGCCCCTCATTTCCACCCCTATGTAAGATAAATGAATGGCCTTCATTAATCCCAACGCCATTAAGTATGAACAATTTGACATTGGTGACCCAATACCCACCAGGTCTTTCTTCTTCTGGCGGATCATTTCAAAATATGCTTGCAGCGGGGCCCGGACATAAGCGAAACCAGTTTCCGCAAAAATATCCCCATCCTCCACATACTTGCCAATGGCCTCACTTAAACTCATCCGCTTATCAACTTTATCCCGTTTTTTGTTAAGGTGATATTCACGGGCTCCTTTAAAATCAACAAGCCGCTGCATTTGTTCTTCTGTTACATATTGGTATCCCATGTACTGGCCTCCTTTAAATAAATATATAAATAGAAAAGCCCATGCTCGACCATATCACCCCCTTAATATTTTGTCGAAATTTAACAACTTATTTCGGATAAATAAAATCGATTAACGTAATACTTATCTTAGATTTAATTATAATGGCAGAGGTTCCTTAATTCAATTAAAAAAGATAAATAAAGGAATATAAGGCAGGAATAGTTAGGCTGGTAAGTCAAGGGGACGGTTCTTGTGACTTACTAAAAGTGAGTCACAAGAACCGTCCCCTTGACTCATTTCGGGGCTAATTTATTGTTAGATCCATCATTTTTTGATAATAATCCCTTAATATGCTGTGACCATAGGTGTCGCAATTAGCATATGCTTCCTCAAAGTCTTCATACTTGTCGCGGCCATAACCGGGGAAGGCCCATCTTCCCCCCAGGTCTATCCATAGGGGGGCAATACCCCGAGTAGGCTTGATAAAGCGGGGGTCTACCAAATCTTTGCCTGGTGGCAGCGGGTTTTTACACGCGTAGGCGTAGAGATGCTGTATATGCGCTTCTACCCCTATAGCCGGGCTAGCAAATATGGCACCGTGAACTCCGGCTTCATAACGGACTTTGGTGGGATTGGCTCCCAACAGGTCTTCCTCTCCGGTAGCTGCTGAACCTGTAGCCCCCAGACCGCAGTAGTTATTCTGATAAGGCTGAACTAATCCTCCATATTTCCACCAACCAGTCTCCTTGGCTGCTTGAGAGAAGGCAATATCTCCCTTAATACCGTATTGCCTGCCAATTTCCAGGTAGATGTCTACCAGTTCCCGAGGGGCTGCCGGGTTATTAATTTGCATAGCTGCCAGCAGCTGCTCCCGACCCATTTTGGCCTCACCCATGATAGTTTGCTGATAGTCGATGTTATTAACTAAAGGTTCCTCCTTATCTACTATCGGATCTTTAAAGGCCGGAGGATCTTCGGGAGGAATTGTTCCATTATTTGTTTTTTTATCTTTCACCGGATCATCGATAGCTGATGGGTTAATAATAATTACCCGACGATTTTTCTCATCCCAGTCAACCACCATATTCAAGTTCTCAGCAATTACCCGTAATGGAACCATAGTCCGGTCATCCAGGATAAAAGGTGCCGGATCTTCCGGTCCTATTTTAATTTCTTTTCCATCAATAAATATACCTATTCCTCGTTGGGCCAGGGGGCCACCCGTACGAGGCAGGATACTGTTTACCCCTGGGGTGTTAATAAGCACCCTGCGCTCGGCACCCTGCCAGTCAACCTGATAACCTAACTCTTCACTAATAACCCGAACTGGTACCATAGTACGATCCTTTACTAAAAGTGGTGCAACATCAGATTTAATCAATTTGCCATCGATATGTATGGTGATAGCCGGCTCTGCCATCAGTGCTGACGGTGTAAACAGAATGAATGCTGCCAACACTATAAATACCGCTACCATTGGCCATGCTTTACTATAAACCCTGAACAAATCATACACCTCCATAAGATTTCTACATACTTCCTTTCAATTCACCTTCCCCCCATAAAAATCCTGCCCGTATGATTTAATATGATTTTTTTCATACAAAGCTTGCAGTTTTACAGCAATTTATCCAAAAGTTAGCTGATTTAGTAGCAAAACAGTCATTAATAATGTATTTTTTCTCGAATTCAATAGAATAACCTTAAAATATTGTTGGTTATAAAACCATAAGCAGACAATTTTTTCGAAACCTGTGATGTATCGTTAATGTTAGCCTTTATATCTTTTAATTTCATTGTTTTTCGGGAGGGGGAGAGAAAGATATGGGATGGGTTATACAAGCTGTAATATTCCTGTTAATATGCTCATCAATCATGGTTATTTATCTTACCTGGTTAATAATTAAATTTTGGTCCCGGGAAAAAACTCTTTCGGCCAACCTAACTGCATCAAATAAGATGTACCAGGAGTTAGTGGAAGCCCGGGAGCAGGCTCAAGCGGCCAATATGGCTAAAAACCAGTTTTTAGCTAACATGAGCCATGAAATCCGTACCCCTATGATCGGCATAATGGGAGCGGTAGACCTGCTAGCTGAGAGTAGACTTGCTAATGAACAACACGAAAATATAGAGATTATTCGTGAATGTGGTGAGCAACTTCTTAGTATCATTAACGGTATTCTGGATATGTCTAAAATAGAATTAGGTATGATAGAACTGTATCCCAAAGTATGTAACCTTCCTGACCTTTTTCATCACCTGATTAACATAGTGGAACCAATTCTTAAAGAAAAAGGACTGCAAATTAATCTGGACATTTCTACTAATATCCCTACACTGGTAAGAATCGATGAAACTAAATTACGCCAGATATTAATTAACATTCTTTATAATGCCGTTAAGTTTACTAGCCAGGGCTACATAAGTTTTAGTGCTACCACCGAAAAGGTAAATGGATTTCCCTGGCTTTCACTGGCCATATCCGATACTGGAATTGGTATTCCTGATTATGAGGTAGAAAACATTTTCACCCCTTTCACCCAGGTCGATAATTCCACCTCAAGGCAGTACGGAGGTACAGGTATGGGACTGTTTATCTCCAAAAAATTTGTGGATATAATGCAGGGAAGCATCTATGTTAAGAGTCAACAAGGGTTGGGCAGCACCTTCTTTGTTAAAATCCCACTAGAAGTAATTTCTTATCTGGAAGTAAAAGAAAACACTAATCTCGGTCATAATGATAATTACGAGGACAAGCTACTAACTGACTTTACTCCTATCCGGGTTTTACTAGTAGAAGATAACGATCTCAATCAACAAATAGTATCCCAAATGTTAGTAAACTACGGCTTTGAGATAACCCTGGCTAACAACGGGCTAGAATGTTTAAGACTGTTACATGAGAAGTATTTCGACGTTATCCTGATGGATATGCAAATGCCGGTTATGGACGGATATGAAGCTACCCGTATGATTCGTCAATATGAAGAATCTCAGCACATTCCGATTATTGCAATGACTGCCCATGCTATGACTGGTGATCGGGAAAAATGTTTAGCCGCTGGCTGCACTTCATATATAGCCAAACCCTTTAGAGCAGAAGAATTGGCCCGGGAGATAAAAAAGCACTTCCAGGGTATAAGCACAGATAATTCTGACGCTAATCTAAACAATTTTATCAATGAGCTATTACCCGAATTCATGGCCCAGCTAGAAGAAATGGTTAACAGCCTGGAATTGGCTTATGCCAACTACGATTTAGAGGCTATAAAGAGCATAAGTCATGATATTAAAGGTACAGCTGGAATGTATGGTTTCCAGGAGATTTCTGAAAGTGCAGCGGCAATTGAAGCAGCAGCCCGGGAGGGTTCTTTTCCCAGGATTAAAAGCTGTCTGGA